>CAZKPR010000022.1:0-29612 GCA_964554685.1 uncultured Leptospirales bacterium
TCCCCAGGAGCCGCAGCTTGTCCATGACGAGATCATCGATCTCCCCGGCGGGGTGGCGGCGCTCCACCAGGGGAAGCGCGATATTCTCGCGCACGGTGAGCCAGTTGATGAGGGCGCCGGACTGGAATACCACGCCCATTTTTTTCCTGAGGCGCTCCTTCACCTCCCTGGAGGCGCCGCTCATCCTCTCGCCCCCGATCCGCACCTCTCCCCCGTCCGGGTCGACGAGACCGGCGATGTGCCTGAGCGTCACGGTCTTGCCGGAACCGGAGAGACCGATCACCACGAAGGTCTCGCCCTTGTTAACCGATACCGAAACTCCGTCAAGAACGGCGCAACCGTTAAAGGTCTTCCGTACCTCCTCCAGGCGTATCACAGCCCCTCCCTGAAAAAGATGTCGGTGATGTAATACCCCACGATGAGCACGAGGAGGAAGGACGCCACGACGCTGTTCCTCGTGGCGCGGCCGACGCCCCGGGCCCCGTCGGTGGCCCGGAGCCCGTGGGCGCAGCAGATGACCGATATCACGATGCCGAACACGAAGGACTTGAAGAGTCCCACGTACACCGCCTTGAACCAGAGGGACTCGAGAACGTGGATATAGAAGGTTCCAAAAGAGATGCCCAGATGGGATTTCGCGATCACCGCGCCCCCGATGACCCCCAGGGTGTTGACGTAGATCGTCGCCACGGGAAGCATAACGGTGAGGGCCACGAGGCGCGGCATCACCAGGTAATCCTCGGGACTGATCGACATCACCTGGAGGGCGTCGATCTCCTCGGAAACCTTCATGGTGCCCAGCTCCGCGGCCATGGCGGAGCCGACCGCGGCGATAAGGATGATCGCCGCGGTGAAGGGCCCCATCTCCCTGGTGAGCGTGGCGATCACGACATTGCCGATGTTCTCCTCCATGTTGTAGTCCCTCAGGGCAATGCCGGTCTGAAGGGTGAGTATCATGCCCGTGAAAAGGGCCACCACGGTGATGACCGCGAAGGTCCGGGCCCCGGCATTGTACATCTGTCGGGCGATCTCCCTCCGGCGGGCAACAATATTCGTGCAGTAGCGCGCCGAGGTGACCAGGAGCATGATGGTGTATCCCGAGAATTCCATGAAATGAAAGAGCGAGCGGCCGACCCGTGAGAGCCCCCGTGCTGCGGTGTCTGCGATCATCGTCCTCTCTCCCCCGGCGCGGCGTCGGCGGAGCTCACCTCCATGAGAAACGGCGTGTTGCGGTTGCGGCCTCCAGGGGCCTCTCTATGAGAAGGAGGGAACCGCCCCGGGCCAGGGACATCTCATCCCCCCGGTCGTCCCGATTTTCCCCGGGGCGGAGGGCAACGGCCTCCCCTATCCGGATCGGGATCCAGAAAAGCCGCATATACCTTCCCTTTGGTCTCATCTGGTAACCAAGCATATGCTCAAAAAAAGTCAGCTCAGTCAACCGATTTTCGCGCCTCGCCGCTGAAATCAGGAAGGGAATCCTGACGTGAAAGAAATCAGGGCCCCAGCGCTGGCGGTAGAGCCTCAGCAGAAGGCCAAGGCGCCTCTCGCCGCTTCGAAAGCCTTCAAACTCGATGACGGACCAGAAGGGCTGGTAGAGGCGCTCGTATCCCTCCCTGTCCCGGAAGGGTAGGAGCGCAAGGAGATTGAAGGCCCGGTCCCCGAGATCGTTGTACTCCACGCTGAAGACGGGCCACAGCTTGAAATACCGCCACCGCCTGCCGTAATAGGGATCGGCATTGCGGTGATAGTCCCTGCGGTAGAACCAGAACACGAGGAGGGCAATGTGCTGCTGGGAATCGAAACGGTATGACTTCTTGGTGAGCCTGAAATAGAGCGGCGTGATGAAGACCGTTTCGTTGTTGACGTAGCGGTAACGGCCGTACACGGGGAAGAAAATGCGCTTCCGTATCTTCGGATTCTCGCAGTCCTTGAACTGCACGAGGGGCCACGGTATATTCAGCTCCCAGTCCCCGATCCGCTTGTCATAGCCCCATGAAAAGAAGGGCCAGAGAAGCGTCACCGCGGACATTCTTCCCGATCGGCTCCATTTCCTCCCGAAGAGGGGAAACAGGAAAAAGGTCTGCTGGAGGTCATCCGCGTAATAGTAGCGCTGGTAGTTGATCACGAAGAGAAACGAATACTTGTCGTACCATCCCCGCTTGACGAAATGGGAATAAAAGGGAAGGAGCCTGAATTCCTCGCGGAGGCCCCCCCTTCCGTAGTGAAAAAGGGGCCAGAGGACGCCCCAGGCGCGGAAGTCCCCCACCTCGTAGGAGAGGTACGCGGGCAGAAGGGAAATGACCCCCCAGGCAAGTGTCTGGTACGACAGCAGGGTGGCGGGAGGGAAAAAGACGAAGAGAAGCACCCCGGGGAAGATGCAGGCCGTAAGCCTGTCGGTTACGAACTTCCCCTTCATGGTGCCGCCCAGGGGCCAGAGAAAGAAGTAGTTCTCCCGCACCGAATCGGTCCCGAAGCCGAAAAAGAGGAGCGGGAAAAAACCGAAATCAAAATCGCGCGCATTCCCGCGCCGGACATCGTCCGACTGCCCCAACCCGAAGAGCCACTTCCACTTGTCGTAACCCGGCTTGCGGTAGCGCCAGAAAAGAAAGGGCATCAGAGAGGCCTGGAAAAAGGACTCCCTCGTCCCGTGCTTCAGGTAGAAAGGGCGCACCACGAAGGTGGCCGTGTCCCTCCCCCGCTCATCCTCGTAGAAGAGCCAGAACCAGTCATAGGTCACTGCATGCTCATTGACAGGGGGGCGCCTCGCCGCCTCCGCCGGTTTCGCCGCCGCCGCCCCCCCGGCGACGATTACGAAGGCGCATGGAATGAGGAGAATCCGGACGGCGGCGCGTCGCCATGCCGCGGTTCTCCGCTTCGTCCCGGTGGCGTGTTTCATTGGATAGTATACAGCCCGAACGTGCCGGCGCCGGGGCATCCGGGGCAAAATTGGAGGGGGGTAACTGGGGCACTCGTCATGGCTGCTCGTTATAGGGCAACGGGCCGATATTTTCAAGCATATTCCATGCAGGCCGGCAAAATTCAGGAACCGGTCGTCCCGTGCCGACGCAAATGGTTTGACATGCCCCGGATTTTTTTTAAAATGGGGCCCGGCCGCCGACGTGCGGCTGCGGACCCTTTTCCATCGAAGGAACCATCAATGCGCTCTCACTTCTCAACCCTGCTCCTCATGGCAGCGGCCCTGGTGCCGGTTCAATCCCTCGAAGGCCCGGCGGGGGAGCGCGCCCTCCCGCCGGTGTACAGGGAGATCATCCTGGAAGACTTCGAGACAACCTCCTACGGGGGCGCGCAGATCTCGTGCACCAAGCCGGGGGGCCGGGAGGCCGACCTCGCCATTCGGGACCGCCTTCCCGCCAGGGCCGACTCCAGGAAATACCTTGAAGCGAAGATGCACACCGGGGGCGACGATGTCTTCATTATCACCCCGGCGAAGGAGATCAGCATCGAAGGGCACTGCAGGAGCATACGCATCCACGCCCGGGGAATACAGACCGACGGCATACTTTCATTCCTCCTCGGCGACACCGAAGGGAAACGCCATCTGCTCAGGGCGGGGAGGATACATTCTTCAGGTTGGCGGACGATCGAGGTCCGCCTCGCGAATACCATCGCCCAGGCGGACGATTTTCTCAACCAGGGGAAAACGATGAAGATCCTTCAGATCCACTTCCACACCGCGGGTCCCGAGGCGTCCTCGCGGCGGTGGGAGTACCTCTACCTGGACGACATCACCGCCACGGTGCGGGACCGTTACCTTGACCGCCGCTCCGACGAGTGGTAATACCTCATCGTGCCCATGAGAATGCCACGGAAGCACAGAGACACGGAGGCAATTTAATAAATAATCGAATAGTGAATGTCATATAACTCGCGCATGAGATCTTTCTCAGTGACTCTGTGTCTCTGTGGCAATTTGTTTTCAGTTAAGGTTCGGCTTGATTTACTTGACATACCCCGGCACGGGATACACGAAGGGCCTCCCCGTGGTGGGATTGTCGAGGACGATGCACCGCGCGCCGAAAAGCTCCTCCAGACGGTCGTATTTCAGCACCCCGGAAGGGGAACCGTTCATGACAATCCGCCCCTCTTTCAGGCCGACGATCCTCCCCGAATAATCGGAGGCGAGGTTGATGTCGTGCAGTACGGTGATTATGGTGGCGCCCTGGCCGTTCAGGCGCCACAGGATATCCATGATCATCACGGCGTGATGGAAGTCGAGGTGGGTCACCGGCTCGTCAAGGAGTATGACCCTGCCGTTCTGCGCCAGGGCGTGGGCGATGCGCACCAGCTGGAGCTCGCCGCCGGAGAGTTCCGTGAGGCGCCGCGGGAGGAGGCGCACCACCCCCGTGGTTTCCGCGGCCCCCTCGACAATCGCCTCATCATCACCGGAGATCGGCGAGAAGGCGCCCCGGTGGGGGAACCTTCCCATCCGTATGAACTCCCCGACGGTGAAGGGGGCCGTCACCTCCGGTGTCTGACGTACCACGGAAAGCTCCCGGGCCAGGGAGCGTGCCCGGTACTCCTTCAGGGGGCGCCCCCTGAAGGCGATCGATCCCGTCGAGGGGGCGATATCGCGGGAGAGCGCCTTCAACAGCGTGCTTTTCCCCGCGCCGTTGGGTCCGATCACGGACATGAACTCACCCTCCTCGATAGCGAGATCGAATCCCCTGAGCACCGGCGCGGCGCCGTACCCCGCCTCGATGTCGCGCAGTTCGAATAACCTCATCCCCCTCCCCTCCGTATCATGTGAACGAGAAAGAAGATCCCGCCGAGAAAGCCCGTGATGATACCCACGGGTATCTCGAAGGGGGGGGCGATGGAACGGCCGATGGCGTCGGATACGAGGAGGAACAGGGCGCCCCCCGCGGCGGAGGCGGGGATAAGCCTGAGATGGGAGGGCCCAAAGATGTTTCTCATCACGTGTGGCACGATGAGCCCCACGAAGCCCACGACGCCGGCCAGGGACACCGCGAGTGCAGCCAGGAGGGAGGCGATCCAGAAAAGGGCGCCCACGTCGAAACCGGTGACGCCCAGGCTCCGGGAGAAGCGGTCTCCCATGGAGATGATGTCCAGGTGCCGGTGAAACATCATGGCCGCCATGACGAGGAGGAGGGAGAGGATCCCCAGGCCCTTCAGCATATCGTACCGCGCCCCTGAGAGGTCACCCATGAGCCAGAGCATGGCGCGGTGTATCTGGTCCGACCGCGAGAGGGCGTAGACCAGCATAACGGCCGAGGAAAGAATGAACCCCAGGGCAATGCCGGAGAGGATGAGCCCCGTGGTGCCGAGGCGCATCCTCTTCGAAAGAAGAAATACCCCGGCGATGGCGACGAGGCTCCCGGAGAAGGCCGCGGCGGAAACCATGGCGGCCCCCCCGCGGGAGACGATGGCGACGGTGGCGCCCAGGGCCGCGCCGCCTGAAAGACCAATGATATAGGGGTCGGCGAGGGGGTTCTTCAGCACGGATTGGAGAACGGTGCCGCTCACCGCGAGGGAGGCCCCGATGACCAGGGCCAGGATGACCCGGGGGAGACGGAGTCCCACGACGATCGTATAATCGATGCTACCCGGACCCTCGATGAAAAGACGCGCCATCCCCGCCGGCGTGATGGTTTTCGCGCCGATGAAGAGGGAGAGCGCGACAAGGGAAAGCCCCGCCGCAAGGAGAATCAGCGCCCTGTAACGCGCCCGCATGACGGACCCTCCCCCCCTGCCATCATCCCCCGCTCCCGCGTGCCGTCACGGATTGTCCCTCCCCCGCCGCGCCGTGAAGGAGGGCCGACACCATGCCGACGGAGGTGACGTAATCCGCCGGCGTGTAGTAGGGAACGATCTCGGGATCGATGAGATGGATCCGGCCACCCGCCACCGCCTTCATGGAGGGGAAATCCGACAGCCTTCCGGCGAATTCCCGGAGATCATCCTCGCCGGTCATACAGATAATCACATCGGGATCGAGGGCCGCCAGGGATTCAAGCGACACCAGGGGATAGGGCATTCCCGCGCCGGCATAGGCGGAAACGCCGCCGGAATCCGCGATGATCCCGCCGATGAAGGATTCGGCCGATGCCGCGATGAGTGGCCTGCAGGAGAGAAAAAACGCCGCCAGGGGGCGCGCAGACCGTTCACGGTTACGGCGCGCCATGCCCCGCAGTTCCGCGCGGTACTTCGCCACGCGTTCCCCGGCGAGGCGCCCCCTTCCCAAGAGCGCGCCGAGGGAGAGGTAATTCGCGCAGATGTCTTCGAACCCGCGGTTTCTCCCGAAACGGCGGAAGGCGATGCCCGCTCGCTTCAGCGTCTCGAGCTTCTGCACCGGGCCGTCCTCTCCCGAGAAGAGGACCAGGTCCGGCTCGAGGACGATAATCCTCTCGATATTCGGCTGAAGGAGGGTTCCCACCACGGCACAGCCCCCGCGGCTGAACCCGTCGAAGGAGGTGACGCCCACGATGAGTTCCCCTCCCCCCATGTCGACGACCTGCCGGGTCAGGGAGGGCGAGAGCGAGACGATCCGGTTGATTCGCCCGGGGACCGGTGCCGCGCCCTCCGGGGATGCGCAGGCGAGGAAAAGCAGAAACGGCGCCACCATGATCCCCCCGCGCGCCATGTTCGTAATCGGTGTTTTCATCGGTCAGTTGCCGTGGTAGGATAGGGCGGGAGGCTCCGGCAATGTCAAGAACTATACCATTCGGGCCCCCGGCGGGGCACCGCCGCCCCTGTTATGGTCAGTACATATGCCCCGCGGTGCGCGGAAGCCTCTTCAGACCAGGGTTACGATCCGCTCCTCACGGGCGCATGTGATGCAGTAACGGAGACCCTCTTTCCTGTTCTTTCGAGGAATGTAGTAGTGGTTGAGACTGTTGATCTCCCTGCCGCAGCGTGAACATTTCATGGTGCTGACCCCATCACGTTATGGATTGCCGAAAAACGAGGCGTTCTTCCTCCCCGTGCGTCATCCGGGGAATTGCCCGGAGCGGAATATACCCGGAAACACCGCTCCGGTCCTGTCCGCCTCAATGAATAGTATCGGATAAAACGGGAAAAATATTTACCCTGCGGACGCCGGTGGCCCGGGATACTACCCATTTGCGCACCAGATTTCCCTTTCCCGGGAGACCGGGGCCGTTGTACCGCACAAAAATTTTTTAAAAAATTGTGTTTACAGCCATTCGCGATGTTCTACCATCGGCGCTCAATCATCGCAACACCGGGGGGAGAATATGCCATCGAAGCCGAAACGGGTCGTGAAAAAGAAAAAAAAGGTGACCCCTAAGAAAAAGGCGCCGGCAAAAAAGGCGCCTCCCAGGACTGAACCGAAGCCCTCGAAGGCCAAAGCCAAGAAGGTCAACCTGCTGAAGCTCTATTCCGAGATGAACAAGCTGTCCCATGACGCCGTTGACAAAGAGGTCATCAAGCGTTTCAAGATAATCATCGACACGATCGAAGAAGATATCACCAAGAAGAGCCTCCTCCAGATTCTCAGGGACCCGAAGAGCGTCATCGCGTCGGAATACGGCGACGCCCTGCAACCCTACATCAAGCACTACCTGTTTCTCGACAAAAGGGACAAGAGGCTGAAAAAGGGATGACGGGAGAGGCGGCAATCGATTCCCGGCGGTGAGGAAGGAAGATGAAGATCAGGGTCAGGGCTTTCGCGAGCGTCAGGGAGATGTGCGGATTCGATGAAAAGGAACTCACCGTGTCCGCCGGCATCACCGTGAGGGAGATCCTGACGCAATTGAAGAGCAACTACCGCCCCCTGGAGCGTCTTGACGGCTCCCTCCTGTTCGCGGTGAATGAAGCCTACTGCCCCGACAGCACCGCCCTCGCGGACGAGGACGTGCTGGCCATATTCCCTCCCGTGAGCGGGGGATAGGGACGGGAGATGATCATCATCCAGCTCCAGCAGGACCCCATCGACATCAACCGCGCCATGGCGGAGACCGGCACCGACTCGGACGGGGCCGTTGTCAGTTTCATCGGCCGCCCGCGGAACACCTCCAGGGGAAAAACCGTGCTCTATCTCGAATACGAGGTGTACGGCGAAATGGCCCGCAGGGAGCTGACACGCCTGGCAGAAGAGGCCTCGGAAAAATGGACCCTGGGCAGCTGCGCCGTCATCCACCGCTATGGCCGCGTCGATATCGGCGAACCGAGCATACTCATCACCGCATCATCGTCGCACCGCGATGAGGCCTTCAAGGCGGTGCGCTACATTATCGACACCGTCAAGAAAAAAGTTCCCATCTGGAAAAAGGAATATTATTCTGACGGCTCAAGCTGGATGGATGAAACCCCGTAACGATTCCAAATACGTCATCCTGGTAGGCGACGGCATGGCCGATCTCCCGCTGGAATCCCTGGGGGGAAAGACGCCCCTTGAGTACGCGCGCACTCCCCGCATGGACGCCCTCGCGCGGGAGGGGATACTGGGCCTGGCGCGCACCGTTCCCGGGGGAATGCCCCCGGGGAGCGATATCGCGAACCTCTCCCTCATGGGATACGATCCCCGCGTCGCCTTTTCCGGACGAGCCCCCCTCGAGGCGCTCAACATGGGCATCGACCTCGGCCCGAATGACCTGGCGATCCGCTGCAACATGGTGGAGATCCGGGACGGCGTCATGCACGATTTTAGCGCCGGGCACATCTCCTCCGAATTCTCGGCCCTGGTGATGCGAGAGCTCGCCGCGGCCCTTGCTATTCCGGGCATCGAGTACCACCCCGGCGTCTCCTACCGGAACATCCTGGTATGGAGGAACTACCCCCACGGGGGCATGCCGGATACGACCCCGCCCCACGACATTCATGGCTCACCCGCGGCGGACCATCTCCCCCGCGGCGAAGGCTCAGACATGCTCCGGCGCATCATGGCGGATTCCGCCGATATCATCGCCGCGTCGCCGGCGGTCGCCGGGGCCCGGGGCCGCCTCGCGGGTTCTCCCACGTCGGTGTGGCTCTGGGGTTGCGGGAGAAAGCCCGCCATGGAAACCCTGGAGTCCCGCTTCGGCCTCAGGGGCCGCACCATCTCCGCCGTGGACCTGATCCACGGGATCGGTCGCGCCGCCGGGCTTTCCCCGATCCACGTGCCCGGTGCGACGGGATATATCGATACCGACTATGCCGGGAAGGCCCGGGCCCTCCTGGAAGCCCTCCCGGACGTCAACTTCATACTCCTTCACGTCGAGGCCCCCGATGAATCGGGCCACGAGGGAAACCTTGAACACAAGCTGAAGGCCATCGAGGACTTCGATGAAAAAGTCGTGGGACCCGTGATGGAGGGCCTTTCCGAGTATCCCGACTACGCCCTCATGGTGCTGCCGGACCACCCCACCCCGCTGGCCCTGAGGACCCACACGGACGATCCGGTCCCCTTCTGCCTCTACTCCTCCTCCGGATGGAAGGGGACCTCCTTTGAATCGATGCGGGGAAGCTCCTTCAGCGAGGCTGCCGCCGCCTCCACGGGCCTCTTCGTTCCCGAAGGCCATCGCCTGATCGAATTGATGCTGCATAAAAAGCTGTGACCGCGGCGGCGACCCGCCGGAAAGGGAAAACAGATACCATTCTTATCACGAGGACCGAAGGATGAAAAAAGGAGCCATCGTCGGAATTATCGCAGTTGCCATCGCCGTCATCCTCGCCGTGGCGGCGGCGTTTCTCTTCTCCGGGGACGACCTTGAGTCGGCGATCGAAGATTTCGAAAGCGGTGACTTCAGGGACGCCATCGTCATGCTGAACAGGCTCGCCCGGACCGCCGATTACGACACGGGGGAGAAGATCTACTACTACCGCTGCCGCGCGATCAACGGCCTCGCCTTCAAGCTGGAAAAAAAATTCAGCGACGAGCTCGAGGCGGCCGCCCAGGAGCGGAAGAACGAAGGGGACTACGGGGAAAACGTCCGGGAAATAAAGGACTACCTGGCGCGTCTCAACAGGGAAATCGACGGCGACCTGGCCCTTATTCCCGCCATGAAGAGGGCCCGCATCGCGCCACGGGGAAAATTCTACGACGAATTCAACTCCCGTTACCGGGGCAGCCCCCTGATCGAGGACCTCCGCTTCGAGGAAGTGCTCAACATGGGGAAAAGCTCCCCGGAGAAGCTGGTCCCGGCCATGATCCAGTTTTACCACGACCATCCGAACACCGATTACATCGGGCAGATGATACAGACGCTCTTCGACGGGCTCAGGGACGGCTCGTTCCAGATTTCCGGCAGCGAGGAGACCGTGTGGCGGATGATCCTCACCTATCTGCGGCGCTACCCCACGAGCCCGGAAACGGGGAAGCTCTATTCCTGCTCGGGGGACAACGTGAACCTGAGGAGCTCACCCGGCGTGGAAGGCCAGCTCGTGGGAAAGATCGCCCGGGACGAAATCCTGATACAGCTGGAAAAGTCGATGGACACCACCCAGGTCGGCGACACCCGCGATTACTGGTACCGCGTGGCGAGCCTCAGGGGCCCCCGGGGGTGGATCTTCGGCAAGTTCATGGTCCCGGTGGACCTTTCGAAGTATCCCGACGCCGAGGCCGATGCCGCGTGGAGCACGGAGGAGCATTTCGAGGAATGGAGCGATTCCCACACCCCGGCGGAATGGTCCCACGTGCCGGGAGGGGACGTGACGGGAATCAACTTCGCCGTGAAGGACGGGAAAAAAATCGCCATGGTCGATTCGGCGAAGGGCTCGATAACGGGCCTGTATTCCCGCCACGGCGCGACGCGGGCCTTCGCCGTCGAGACAAGGGCGCGCTTCACCGGAGGGGACGCCGTGACGGTCATCGCCTACTGCGCGGACCCCTCGACGGCCTTTACACTTTCCCTGGGGGAACACCGCGTCATCGTGGCGGGCAGGACCATCCCCCTCCGGGCCTCGGAATGGAAGAACTACCTTCTCGAGAGCGACGACGGCCGCTTCGCGACGCTCTCGATCGACGGGGAAAAGGTATCGAGCAGGATCGAGCCGGTCAGGACCCCGCATTTCACGCGGCGCGGCGTCTACTGCCTCTTCTCGTCGAAGGAAGAGCATTCAAAAGGGGAGATCGAGTATATCAAGATCCGTTAGCGATGCAACCTTCGCACAAGAACCCCTGACAGGGCTAATGGCCACAGAGGCACCGAGTCACAGAGAAAATACGATGAAAACTCATCATATAACCATGTCATCATCTCCCGGATCCATGTAGTGTCCCTTTACAGTCCATTGTATGTAGATTTTTTCTCAGCGTCTCCGCGCCTCCGCGTGAAACCAGCTTTCACTCGTGCGCCAACGGCCATGTAACGCCGAATTCTTTCAGGGACACCATTTTTTCATTGACAGATACTCCCTTTGTTTTTCTTCTTCTCTCATCGTTCTTTTTAATAACTGGAGGAAGTCGGGTGTAAATCCCGCGCTGTCCCGCAACTGTGATTCCGCCGCGGCGGATAAGCCAGAACTTCCATGACTGAGATATCCCCGAGGACAGGGAGCCGGTTAACCCGCCGAAAGGCGACGTTCTCTCATGGCTTGCGCGCACTCCCCCGGGAGTGCGTTGCTGGTTTCATGGGCCCTTTCCCTCCGACCGGGACATCCGTCACCACTAATCGCTCCCGGAGGATAACCCCATGAAACGTCCCATTGCCGCACTCGCCGCATCGCTCTGCGCATGCCTCGCCGCCGCCGGGCTCTTCGCCCAGGCCCCCGGAACCGCCGAACAACCCGCCGCGATCGACGCGAAAATTCCCGCCGACAGGCCGTCGACGACCGACCAGGAATCAGAAAGCGGGAAGCCTCCGAGGAGGTTGAAAAGCCGTTCCGATATCGTCATCACCGCCACGAAAACGGGCATCAACAGGCGTGAGACCGGCGCCTCGGTCACGGTCATCACCGCCGATGAGATCGCCCGGACCGAGAAAAGCTCCGTGGCGGAGATACTGAAAAACCAGCCCGGCATCTACATGTCGTCGAACTCCTCGCTGGGGGGCGTCGCGAGCCTCTATGTCCGGGGTACCGCATCGAACCACGTGACGGTCCTGGTCGACGGCGTCAGGGTGAACGATCCCACCTCGCCGGGAAACGGCTTCGACTTCGCGCATCTTACCACGGAGAACATCGAGCGCATCGAAATCATCCGTGGTTCCCAGAGCACGCTCTACGGCTCCGACGCCATCGGCGGCGTGGTGAACATCATCACGAAAAAGGGGGCCGGGAAACCCCGGGTCGCCGCCGGTTTCGAGGGAGGTTCCTTTTACACCTTCCGCGAAACGGCCTCGGTCAGCGGCGGCACCGATGACGCGGACTACAGCTTCGCCGCGTCCCGCCTGGACTCCCGGGGCTACGACCGCACCTCCACCTGGCGCGGGATGAAGTACTCCATTGAAAAAAACAGCCCCGACGGCTACGAGAACACCTCGGCGTCGGCGCGCGTCGGGGTGAATACGATCCGCGACAGCCGCCTCTCCCTGGCCCTTCGCTACACCGGCGCGAAATCCGAAATCGACGACGGCTCATACAGCGAGGACACGAACAGGACCTTCGAAAACGACGCCTTCTCCGGCATCCTCGCGTACCGGATCCCCGTATTCCCATGGTGGGACGCGAGCCTCTCCGCTTCCTACATGTACCAGATGCAGAGGGACCGGGACATGCCGGACGCGAAAGACGTCATCTCCTGGGGCGGCATAAGCAACATGTGGTACAAGGGAAAACGCCTTTCCGGTGAATTCAGGAATGTCTTTACCATCATGGATGTCGACGAGATCACCTGCGGCGTTTCCTATGAAAAGGAATATGCCGACACGATGCCATGGTGGTGGTACAGCGACGACCCGCCCTCCTGGTGGGGCTCCATGGATCCCCTCAGCCCCATAAGCAAAAGCGAAGGGACCTGGTCCGCCTATCTGCAGAACCACCTTAAACTTTTCGACCGGATATTCATCATCTCCGGCATCCGCTACACGAGGCCCGACCAGCTCCCGGAGAACCTCGACTACTCCCTCTCCGGGTCCTTCGTGGTTCCCGTGACGGAAACACGCCTCAAGGGGAGCGTTGCGACGGGATACAAGATACCCTCCCTGTACCAGCGATACAACAGCTTCGAGCGCTACGACCGCTTCACCTTCGCGTACCTCAAGCCGGAACGCGCCCTGAGCTTCGACACGGGCGTGGAGCAGCCCCTCTGGGGGGGGCGGATCGTCCTTGAGGCGACCTACTTCAGCATCGACTACCGGAACATGATACATTACGACACGGTCATCGACAGCTTTGGCCGCTATTACAATATCGACGCCCTGACCCGCGGCGTGGAATGCGCCGCCTCCCTGTCCCCCATCGACGACCTTGACCTGCGCGGCCACTACACCTACTCGGTTTCGGAGAACAAGACCTTCCGCAGCGGCGAAATGATCCGTAGACCCCGCCACCGGGCCGGGTTCTCGGTGAATTACGCCTTTCTCGGCAGGGGCAACGTCAACCTCGGCTTCACCTATACGGGAAAACGGAGGGATTACTTCAAGTTCCCCTGGTACGCATCCCTGGATCCCCACTTCAAATTCGACCTCGCACTCTCCTGGTGGATCATCGAGCAGCTTCAGGCCCATGTCCGGTTCGAGAATCTTACCAATGAGAACTACGAGGAGATTTTCGGATACCGTCAGCCGGGGTTCGCCTGCTACGGCGGGGTGAAGGCGGTGTTTTAACGCCGTCGGGTTCTATAGCGTCGGGTTTAAACCCGACGCTATAGAACCCCTCCTCCATGACGGAAGTTGTCCCAATCATTGCTTGACAGGTATTGATCCCGCGCTATGTTACCGCCTTACACGCATCACAGGAGGAGCGATTCATGCTGTTCAGAAAGAGCCCACGGGATGACGATCTTGACGTGGTACTGAAGGGGTTCAAAAAGGCAAAGGAGGGGGAGCCCCTCCCCCGGGATGGGGCCTGCGCCTACTTCTACTCCCACGTCACCTACGCGGGGCAGACCCTCGCGCTCCCGGAGGGCCGCCGCTTTCGTTTCTTCCACGTGGAGCATGACGACGTCATTCGAGAAATCGTTGAAGGTACCCCCTCGTGGCACGTTGCGGTCGAAGAGGAGAGGGCCGTAGTCTCGATTCTCTTCTCCCGTCCCGGGGGAATGATGAACCGCGTGGAACTGTCCCTCGACCCAAAAGGCGGGAAAAGCCTGCGCATACTCGAGTTTCTCTCGAAAGCGAAAAACATCGACATACACCTCCTGGCCCTTCTCTACGGCGGCATCGTCAGGGAGGCGTCCCTCACCCTCCCGGTCCCCGCCGGGGTGCGCGACGCCCTCCAGGGCGTAAAAAAGCCGGCGGGGTAGCCCCCGCCGGCCTCGTGTTGTCCGTGTCGCGCCTGTCTTCCCCTTATTGCTCCAGGGCGCCGGTGAAAATCGGCGACGTCGCCTTCACGACGGCGCTCTCGCCGGCCAGTATATAGTCGCACTTCCCGAAAAACTTCTGTAACTCGGCGCCGAGGTAGAACTGCGCCGAAAGCACGCGGCCCGTGTAGTAGGCTGCCTCGGCGTTATCGGCGAGGAACGCGTCGAGATCCGCCCCTTTCCTGTCGCCGCAGAGCTCCTTCGCCTTCGGCGTCACCAGGGTCAGGGACCAGAGGTGAATGAAGGCGTAGGAGAGCATCGCGAAGGCCTGCTGGAGCGGCGTGGCGTTGGCGAAGATGTGAAGATACTTGCCCTTTTCCATGAGGCCCTTCATGTACTGGACGACCTCCTCGATCTTGGCCAGCCCCTTCTCCATAACCTGGATGTACCGGTCATCGACGACACCCTTGGCCGCTTTTATCGTCTCGTTGATCTTCTTCTTGTAGATGGCGTAATTGTACATGTCCTTGTCCATGAGGAGCTTCCGCATGGTGAGGTCCATGGACTGGATGCCGTTGGTGCCTTCGTAGATCGAGAGGATCTTGGCATCCCGGGCGTACTGCTCCACGGGGTAGTCGGAGCAGAAGCCGTAGCCGCCGTAGACCTGTATGGCGTCGGCAACGACCTCCCAGGCCTGGTCGGTGTTCCCCGCCTTGTTGATCGGGATCATGAAGTCGAGGAGCGCCTGGGCCTCCCGCTTCTCCTCGTCCTTCTGCACGTGGATCAGGTCGGTCAGGTAGCCGCAGTAGAGGGTCAGGGTCCTCATGGCCTCGACCCGGGCCTTCATGGAAAGAAGCATCCGCTTGATGTCGGGATGGTTCATGATCACCGTCCCCTTCGCGTCGGGCTTCATCATCTCCTCGACACGCTTTCCCTGGACCCGGTTCCGGGCGTAGGTAACGGCGTGCATGTAGGCCGCGCTCGACACCGAGGCGCCCTGGCCGCCGACGTAGAGACGGGCCTCGTTCATCATCTGGAACATGATCTTCATCCCCTGGCGCTCCTGCCCCATCAGGTAGCCCTGGCAGTTGCCCTCGTCGCCGAATACCATGGTGCAGGTCGGGTTTCCGTGGATCCCCATCTTGTGCTCGATGCCCGCGCAGGTCACGTCGTTGAACTCCCCCAGGGAGCCGTCATCGTTGATCCGGTACTTGGGCACCAGGAATATCGAAATACCCTTGGTCCCTTCCGGGTCGCCCTCGATCCGGGCCAGGACGGGGTGAACGTTGTTCGCGTAAAAGTTGTTGTCGCCCGAGGAGATGAAGATCTTCTGGCCCTTGATCGAGTAGGTCCCGTCGGGGTTCTTCACCGCCTTGGTCTTGAGGGCCCCCACGTCGGAACCGGCGTCGGGCTCGGTGAGGCACATCGAGCCTCCCCACTCCCCGGTGAGCATCTTCTCGATCAGGATCTGCTTCCAGGGCATATCGGGAAGGAAGTTGATGTACATGTTGCAGGCGCCGATGGCCAGCATCGGGAACATGGTAAAGGCGCAGTTCGCCGCAGTGAAATAGTCGGTCACGGTGTAGTAGATGGTCTCCGGCATGCCCATGCCGCCCCACTTCGGGTCCGTGGCCAGGCTCAGGAAACCGGCGTCGTAGTAGGCCCTGAGTCCCGCGAAATACTCCTCGGGGATGATGACCTCCTTCGTGTCGGCCTTGTAGTGCGCCCCCTTCTTGTCGGCGGCATTGTTGAAGGGATAGACCTGCTCCACGCTGATCTTTTCCCCCAGGTTCACCACCTCTTCCAGGGTGTCCCGGTCGAAATCTGCGAACTTCTCATAGTTACTCAAATCGTGAACCTTGAACAACTCGAACAGAATGAACATCGTATCCCGCGTGTCGACAATGGGATTTAACGCCATGACGGATTCCTCCTGAATTTCTGGGTTGTATATGAACATCGTCCCCGGGGGGGACACCTGTATCGCGCGTCTGAACCAAGGATTAAAAACAGGTTATTGTTTGTCAAATAATATTGGTAGGAAAGAAGTCACGGAAACCGGTTATTTTTTGAACACCCCGTCAGTTCGGTGAGAACCGGAGGGTCATATCCGGCATCAGCCGAGGCCCCGGGCGATCTCGATACCCCTCCGAATCGCCTTCAGGTTGTCGGGGATCGTTTCGCGGAGTCGCTCCGGGATCACCTCGCCGGCCACGGCCTCGCAATCGTTGTAATCGAGAAAATGGGCCCGCTCAACGAAGCATCCCAGGGTAAGCATGTTGGCCAGCCTCGGGTTCCCCATGGCGACGGCCTCCTCGTTGAAGCGGACGCCCGCCACCTCGACCCCCTTCGGGGCCATGATCTTCTCCTCCGGGATGAGGCTGGTATTCGCGATGAGGAGGCTGCCCTCCCTCAGGGTCTTCTTGTAGAACTCCAGGCCGATGAGGTCAAGGGCGATCAGGGCCGAGGGGGCGTTGGTGATGGGAGCCCCGATCTCCTCGTCCGACACGATAACGTAGACATCGGTGCGTCCCCCGCGCTTTTCCACGCCGTACGAGGGGAGGTAGGTCACCTCCAGTCCCTTCTTCATCGCCGCCAGGGCCACGAAGAGGCTGATGGTCTGTATACCCTGCCCTCCGAATCCCGTCATGATCACATCGTAGTACATGGCTCCCTCGCGGAGCGCCCGCCGTCCCCGACGCACGGAGCCGGGCGCGGGGAATGAGCGCTCATCCTTCCCTTGCTATAGAAAATCCTGCCCCGTCCGCTCCTTGAATACGCCGAGGGGGAAATAGGGGATCATCTGCTGCTCGATAACGTCCAGGGCCTCGATGGGCGATACGCGCCAGTTGGTGTTGCAGGTGGAAAGCATTTCCACCATTGAAAATCCCATCCCGTCGATCTGCATCTGGAAGGCCTTCTTCACGGCCTTTTTCGCCTGGTTCGCGTGCTTCGGCGAGTGGAGGGCCACCCGCGTGGAATAGGCGACGCCCTCCAGGGTGGCCAGCATCTCCGCCATCTTGATCGGGTAGCCCTCGGTCTGGAAGTTACGGCCATAGGGCGAGGTGGTGGTCTGCTGTCCCAGGAGGGTCGTCGGCGCCATCTGCCCCCCCGTCATGCCGTACACGGAATTGTTGATGAAAATGACGGTGATGTTTTCCCCCCGGTTGGCGGCGTGGATGATCTCCGAGGTGCCGATGGCGGCCATGTCCCCGTCGCCCTGGTAGGCGAATATGATCCGGTCCGGCTGGGCGCGCTTCATCCCCGTGGCGCACGCCGGGGCCCTGCCGTGGGGCGCCTCGAGAACGTCAATGGGAAAATAGCTGTAGAGGAACACGCAGCATCCCACCCCGGGTATGCCGATGGTGCGGTCAACGATGCCCAGCTCCTCGATCGTCTCGGCGACGATGCGGTGGGCGATGCCGTGGGTGCCCCCGGGGCAGAAATGGGTGACGGTGTCCTTGAGGCACGATGATCGGGTGAATATCCTTTCCATGGGCTACCTCAGCGCCTTTTCCATCTCCGCGAGGACCTCGTTCGGGAAGGGAATGCCGCCTCCCGGCCTCCCGTAGAATGATATCGCCGCCTTCGGGTCCGCGTTGATCCTCACGTCGTTAAGCATCTGGCCGGTGTTCATCTCCACCACCAGGACCTTCCCTATCCTTTCGGAGTGGTGCCTGATGCGCTCCGACGGGAAGGGGAAGAGCGTGATCGGCCTCAGGAGGCCCGCGCGAATCCCCTTCCCGCGCGCCATGCGTATCGCGGTCTTGGTGATCCGCGAGGGCGTGCCGAAGGCGACCACCATGAGTTCGGCGTCGTCCAGGGACCACTCCTCGCAGAGGACCTCGCTCCTCTCCACCTCGTCGTATTTCGCCCGAAGATCGAGGTTGTGCGTCTCCTGCTCACCCGGGCCAAGGTAGAGCGACTTCAGGAGCCGGGGCTCCCGCCCCTCCCGCCCGTGGAGGGCCCAGGGCTTCTCCGGTATCACGACGGGTTTCTCCGGGGTGAGACGGCACGGCTCCTGGAACTGCCCCACCATGGCGTCGGCCAGGATCACCGTCAGCATGCGGTATTTGTCCGCGAGCTCGAACCCCCGGATGGTGAGGTCGAACATCTCCTGGACCGAGGCCGGGGCGAGGACGATGTTGCGGTAATCGCCATGTCCCCCGCCATGCACCGCCTGGTTGTAGTCCCCCTGGGTGGGCGAGATGCCGCCGAGACCCGGGCCGCACCGCATGATGTTCACCACGAGACCAGGGATCTCGGAGCCCGCGATGTAGGAAAACCCCTCCTGCATGAGGGACATCCCGGGGCCCGACGAAGAGGTCATGGCCCGTTCCCCCGACGCCCCGGCGCCAAGGACCATGTTTATTGACGCGATCTCGCTCTCCGCGGGGATGAAGGTCCCTCCCACCTTGGGCAAGTTGCGCGCCAGGTATTCCGGGATATCGTTCTGCGGGGTTATGGGATAGCCGAAGTAGAAACGGCATCCCGCCTGGATGGCCCCCTCGGCCAGGGCGATATTGCCCTTCGTCAGCCTTTTCTCCGTCATTTGAACACCTCGATGGCGGTGTCGGGGCACATGATTGCGCAGGTCTTGCAGCCCGTGCAGAGGTCCTTCTTCTCCTCAAGAAAAACAGCGGGGAAATATCCCACGCGATTGTGGGTCTCCGATATGGTGATGAGCTGCTTCGGGCAGAACTTAACGCAGAAGTAGCAACCCTTGCAGCGGTCCGCGTCAATCGTGATATGTGCCACGCGCAGTAATCCTTTTCATTATTTCAGATTCTACTTAATAACCGATACGTACAGTGAAATATATACTGAAATCAATTATTAGGCAATTAAAACTTTCCATTCCTCACTACCACTCTACAAAAAATGGCGATTTTACGTCAACACAATCTGCCGGGTTGCCAATAAATTATCCTTCCCTTCGCCCCGGCAATCGGGACGGGATGGCGCGGATGAATGCCCATTGCCGGCAGCGACGTGCACGCGTGGTCCCGATCATGCAGCGATCCGCCCGTTGATAAATTCTGTTTGACAGTTACGGCGCAGTGGTTTCAATACAATCAGTCTGCGCGCATGGGCGGGAGGGACCGATGGAAGAAAACGAAGTCAGTGTCAGGGTGGGTGAAAAGATCAGGGCGTTCCGCGACGACAGGGGGCTTTCACTGGCGGAGCTGGCGGACAAGACGGGTTTTTCCACCGCCTATCTCTCCCAGGTGGAAAACCATCTCATCTCGCCCCCCCTGGGGGCCCTGATGAAAATCGCGCAATGCCTTGATGTCGAAACGGGGCGTCTCTTCGACCAGAAGGGAACCGCTCCCTTTACCATCGTGAGAAAGGACGAGCGCGTCCCCACGTCGCGCGTGGCGTCCAAGGAGGGGGTACGTTACGGATACTCCTACGAGTCCCTCGCGCCGGACAAGATCAACCGCAAGATGGAGCCCTTTCTCGTGACCCTGGAGCCCGCATCGAAAAAAGGGACGCCCTACAACCACGAAGGGGAGGAATTCCTCTTCGTCCTCGAGGGAAGGGTCGAAATCCAGCTCGGTGAGTACACGGACACCCTTGAACCGGGCGACAGCGTCTACTACGACTCTACTCTTCACCACCGCGTCTCATGCGTCGGGGACACGCCGGCCAGGATCATCGCGGTGATCCATTCGTAGTTACCGTATCACCCTCTCGATCAGGAAATAGAAGCACGCCGCGCTGCCGAGATAGAGCTGCATCACGATGAAGGCGGCGAATGCTTTCGCGGGGAGACCCGCGCCCCGCGTCGTCACGTACGCGTACAGGCAGGCGATGCCGAGGATGATCTCGGGGATGATGATGTAGACCGCCACGTGCCCCGCCATCAGGACATCACGGGCGTACCATGAAGGAAGCATCCAGACCGTTGCCTCGGAAACCCCGAAGATCGCCAGGGACAGGAGGGCCGCGGCGATGTAGCCGTCCCGTGGGGAGCGACGCTCCCGCACGCGCGTCCCCGCGTAGACGATGATGAAGACCGGTATGGCCCAGAGGCCCGCCATGTACCCCGACACCGTGCCGATTTTCGGGAAACCGTCTTCGGGAAACACCAGGACCCCCAGCACGTCGGAGAGGAACCAGTCGGGAATTACCTGGAAGAGGCTCACGATCAGGGCGAAGAGCCAGGTATCGCGCCAGGAGGCGTGTCCCCGCAGGGCCCCCGCAAGGGGCACCGCGACATTGTACGCCGCCACGAGGATGAAGAGCTTCACGCCCATCGCCACGCCCGGGACGGGCAGCACCGCCGCGCAGAGAAGCGCGAAAATAACATGCAGGAGGAGGGCCTCGGATTCCTCGCGGAGAAGTTTTGTTGTCATGATTTGTATCCCCGGGTAGAGAAGGTTACCCGGAAGACGCGACGGATGTCAAGGCGTATCCGGGCATACCCGCCTTTTTTTCACGCCGCTTCCCGGCAGGAAAAAAACGACCCCCTCGGAAGAGGGGGTCCCTGTACACGCGAAAGCGCGGCGAGTTACCGGGGGGTATCGTACCTCGCTCTCACGGGGCCATTCGTGCCACGCCGTTTATCGCCCTGCCGTCGCTCCAGCGGCCCATGTCGAAGGTCACCGCGGTCTCGTCGTTCAGCGCGGCGTCAAGGGCTGCCCAGTAGAAGCGGTAGTCCGTGGCGTCCACCTCGCCGTCGCCGCCGAAGATCTCCATGATGAACGAGGGCATCCATCCGTCGTCGCTGATCGGGGCCATGTGGTCAGCTTTCAGATCGGGACTGCCGTGGGTGTCCGTCTGGAGCTGGTACACCACGCGGGACGCCGCGTTCGTGAGCCGGTAGTAGATATCCATGGCCTGTGATGAAGGGGCCAGGGAGTCGTCGTTGCCCGTGAGGACGATCACCGGGCACACCGTTGACGCGATCTTGACTTTCCAGTCGATCTCGACGATCTTCACCATGGACTGCACGAAGGTGGGGATTCCCGCCTTGGCGTCCACGCAGGCATCGGCGAGGACGATGTTTTTCGGCGACCAGGCGTCGGACGACCATGCCAGGGACAGGAGCCCGCCCAGGGAATGGCCGTAGAGGGTGACGTTGTTCCGATCGGCCATGGAGCCAATGCGTGAAAGCGCGCTGTTGACCCCGGTGATGGCCCGGGCAAGGTACTTGTTCTGGTCCGCGTCGGTCATCAGGTCGGACATGAGGCCGAGGAGCCCTCCCTTGTTGAACTGGGGATAGATCACGATGTAGCCCTGTTTCGCCAGGTGCTCGATATGGGCCATGTAGATGTCCGGGGCGATGCAGAGCTGCCCGTGGAGGAATACCACCACCGGCGCCGTGGCCCCGTTCTTCAGGCTGTCAGGTATATAGTACCAGACACGCGATCCGTCGCTGCCGCTGCCGAACACGATTTCCGTGAAACCATTGCATATGTAGCTCTCCCCGGAGCCGTACCCGTAGTCAGGCTGCCCCGGAGGGCTCGGTGCTTTCGACATTGAAAAGGCGGCCGTGCCGGCCAGAAAAAGACCCATGACGATCACTGATGCGACTGCCCTGATGTTCATTAAAAGACCTCCCTGCTGGTGTGGTGTGGCGGAACACTGCGGCTCCTAAATTTTCTGTCCGAATCCACTGATTTCAATCCACCGAGTCGACATTTCAATTTTAACCGTCCGGACGGATTGTAACTGAAAATAACAGATTTTCATATTTTAATTCAACTCAAAATCACAGATTCTGTATTTTTGACGATATTGGACGAAAATTAATGGTTTTTTTTCTGTTGCCGATATTCGCTCGGGGTTGTTCCCATCACGCTCCTGAAGGCGCGGTTAAAGGTGGAAAGGCTGTCGAACCCCGTGGTGAGGGCCACATCGATGATCTTCTCGTCGGTGCCGCCCAGGCGCCGTACCGCCTCGCGAATCCTGAGCTCATTGATGTAATCGTTGATCTTCTTTCCCGTGTACTCCCTGAATTGCCCGCTGAAGTAGTTAGGATTCATGTCCACCGCGGCAGCCAGGCCCTCCCGGGATATGTCGGAGGTATAATTCTCCTCGATGAAGGCGATGATTCCCTTCAGCTTCTCCTCCGTGGAGCCGGTAACGGTCCTTTTTTTACCTGGTTCCACTTTCCCCGTATCCCCCCCTCCCCCGGCGGTGCGCAGGCTCTCGTAGAGCATTTTCAGGGAGAACACCCTTCGCTGGTATTCCCTGGAGCCGAGGATGACGAGTCCCAGGATCACGAAGGGGGAAAAATAGGTTACCACGAGAAATGAATACCGGCTCCCCGACATGTAGAGATACACCTCGGCGAGGCCCGCCGCCGCCAGGAGAGAAATGAGCATCACGACGGCGGCGAACTTGAACCGGTCGGGACGCAATCTGTTGCACCGGTAGGCGACGAAGAGGGCCGAGGGAAAGAACATGACCATCACGAGGACCGCCATGGCCGGGTTAAGGTAGAAACCCGGAAGGCGCGTGTTGATGATGAAGAGGGCCCCGGCGGCCCCCAGGAGAAGCGGGAAAATGACGCGGTTATACTGGTCAAGCTCAAGGCGGTAAAGTGCCTGGATGATGAGAATCGCAAGTATGGCGAAAAGGGGTATGGTCAGCATGAGCATGGGTGATATCCAGCCCAGGGGCACCGGCTTGTAGGGAGAAAAAATCGTGATGATGTAGAGGACGTTGAGGACCAGGACGAGGATCTCGTAAAAAAAGAGCCGGTCGGCGCCGTAGAATATCGTGACGGCGATCATAAGGAGTATGGTGCCGACGAGGAGCAGGAGTATCCCGATGGGGAGCTGGTTGTACATCAGGTCAAGGAAGTTCTTCAGGTGGCGGTACTCCTGCCTCGGCTGGACGAACACGCCGTCCGGAAGGCCCCCGTACTCTTCGCCGTATACCCCCAGGCGAATGAGCAGCTCGTTCCTTCCCTTCCGTAACACCCCACGGGGGATGACGCACCCCTCGGGATTGTGAAGGTTCCCGATTTCCCCGGGGGTTTTCTCGTCGAGGAGATAATCATTCAAATAGATGGCGTAGGTATACAGGATCCTGCCAAACGAAATGCCGTAATACTCCGCCGGGTCGCCGCCGATGTCGAAGCGCCCCCTTAGCCAGAGATGGGAGAAACCACGACCGGGGGGAGAGGGAACGCGAAACTTCGACGGGAGATCAACCGATCGCCACCCCGCCGCGGACCGCGCCTTCGCGGGGGAATCGTCCTCGAGATAAAGTATGCTCCAATCCCCGACCTCTATTGATCCGGGAATCGGCGGGAAGGCCCGGGCGTCGTTCAAGAGTGCGAAAAGGACCGCGATAATGATAATGGCGCGCGTTCTCATCTCGCCTTCAGTATGCCACGAGGTACGGCACTGGCAAGCAGAAAACGAAGCCGCCCCGGAAACGGCTCAGATCACTGGTACCCGTGACCCACGGGGAGCACCTCTTCCGAGCCGCGCCGGATTTCCGATTCTATTCCGGAATTCCGCCTGGTCCTCCCGGCGTATTTCTTGAACAGGGGCCCCGACTTCTCCTCGTCGCACCGGAGGCAGCGGTTCAGGGACCCGTCAGCGCCGTTGTAGGGCTCACGCCGCATCCAGGAGCGGAGGCATATTCCCAGGCAGTGACGCGCCGTGTTGCGTATGTTGTAGTACCAGATCCGGGCGCAGGGGGAAGACATGCCGAGCCCCTCAAGGCACCTGGTTATCCCCCTGCGGGACATCCGGAAGGCGCACTTCCTCGCCGCCCGGGTCAGGTCGGTATGGCGCAGGTACACGTCGAGGTCCCGGAGGGTGGAACACGCGCCGCAGGCGCCATGATGGGTCACGCGGTATCCCTCCGCGGCGGCCTCGTGAACCGTGGGGAATGTCTTGAGCATATAATGATGTCGCGAGGCGGCCGTGAACCGGACCGCGCACACGGAGGGGACCGGACTCTCTTCCTCCGGGAGACCGGCTCGATACGGGTCTTCGTTAATCTCCATGGGATTCAGGGCGACGGTGTCGCGGAAGGCGGAAGTGGATTCACCGGCGCGATGCAGTGCGCCATCCGCCTGATCCGGAGCGGTGAAGCCGCGGCCGCCATCCGGCATCTCCGCGGCGGCGGATAGAAGCATGATCGCCGCTGCGCCCGCGGCAATGGGTTTCGCGATAGACATGGTCATGCACCTCCGTGAATCATGGGAACCCCGCTCGCCATCGCCCTGTCATTGTTTCGGGCAGGCGCGCCCTCCCCCGAAGATCCTCCTGAGGAAGGGGGTTTCAAGCTCGATGGCCCCCTCGGGGCATATCTCCTGGCAGCAGTAGCACCGAATGCAGGTCGCGTAATCGTGCAGGGGGGGCGCCGACCTGCCGCCCGGTCCCCAGTCGACCGACTTCGGGACCGTGGGGCAGAGCTCCACGCAGACGCCGCAGGCGACGCACTTCTCATGCACGATCACGGGACGGGGCACAAGGCGGTTGGCGACGAAGCGGATCGCCCCCCTGGTGCGGTAGGGCCTGAGGGGCGACCGGTCGACATCGAAATCGGGGCACCGCAGGCCCTCCGGGTCGTCGCCAAGGATCTCGATCTCCTCCTCCCGGGCCGCGCCGTATCCCGATTCGCTCCCGATCTTCACCGTGGGGACGAGGTCGGGATCCAGGTGGATGAGGCGGCACGCCGTGGCGTCCAGGGCGATGGGATCGCGTGAAAAGAGGATGCAGTTCATCGGTCGTGGCCGGCCTCCCCGGGGGCCGTTCCCCTCCATGGCGACCACGCCGTCCATGATGTAGAGCGCCGGCGCCACGAGGGCGTTCAGGTCCAGGAGCATCCGGGCAAAGCCCTCGGGGTCGGGGAGCTTGATGTGGTACTCCCCTTTCCTGATTCCGGGAACGCAGCCGAACTGGTTTTTCACGGCGCCGGTAAACTTCTCGAACCCGTGGGTCTTCAGCTTCGGAAGGCTGACGATCGCGTCGTGCTCCCTGACGGCCCGGGCGACGAGGAACTTGCGGTTCTGCGCCCCCTTCTCGAAAAAGACCTCCACGCCCTCGGAAAAATCCGCCACGGCGACACCGAGATCATCCGCGACGGCGAGCAGCCCCGCCTTCCTCGCGGCCCCGGCGGTGCTTCCCACGGCGGGGGAGTCGCCGAAGGAAACCGATGCCCCCGCGGCGAGGAAGAGCTCCGCCACGGCGCGAAATATCGACGGGTGCGTGGTCACGACTTTCCGGGGATCATCACCCACCAGGAGGTTCGGCTTGAGGAGGAGGCGCTTCCCGGGACCCGCAAAGGCTCCCGCTCCCCCGAGGAGACCGACGCCGCGCGCCACGGCGCCGCGCACCTCGTCGATGTCATAGGATCCGCACCGGATTACCGCCACCTGCGCCATGGGAACGCCTCCCCTGGAATGTTTGGGCGGGACATGGAAATCGCCCCGGAAAAAATTGGTTGATCAGCCTGCCGTAGCGTGTATCGTGGCATCATACCCGTGGAAGAAAGGGAGACACCATGAGCAGCACCAACACAATGGCAGGTCGGATATTCATGGCCCTCGTCGCCGTGCCCCTGGCCGTCGTGGTGGCCGACTTCATCCTGAAACTGGTCATATTCAGGCTGCTGTTTTTCTTCTTCATGCCCCGCGTCATGGAAGGCATGCCGATCAATGTCATCATCTGCCTGCGCTACGCGATCCTTGCCGGCGTCGCATCCTGGGCGGTCCTTTTGGCCTATGTTTACGTCCGCCACGGTGATTTCAAGCTCGGCAGACTGGGCTTCTGGAAGAAGGGTGAATAGAGCCCGTTACCCGCGCACGCCTCACCTGGATTCAAGGAGCGTCACGTAGGCCGGCGACTTCTGGGTGTAGCTTTCCACCATTTCAAAAAACACCACGTCCGGCTTCTCCCTCTCGATGACCGAGAAATCGAACCGGCTGTAGCCCTGGAAGCAGGCCAGCCTCGAGAAATGCTCGGCCATGAAAGGCTTGATGAAATTGAAAAAGGAATCATGGATGACCACGCCCCGGGGAAGGGACCCGTCACGGGTTTCGAATGCCTCGGTGAACCGGCTGAATTTCGCGGGATAGGCCACGGGCACCCTTTCGGCACGCTGCTTCCGCGCGGGCTTGAAATCGGGATACTCCTCCATGAACCGGTCCTTGAGGCCGAGCATGCCGGCGAGGTCCCCCCCGGGCATGAGAATCCACTTCACCCGGAAGTCCTCAAGGGACGCCGGCCTCATGGAAGGATACCGCCCCGCCAGGTCCTCCTGGATCCGCCGGTAGGCGAAATAGGCCCCGTAGGAATTCCAGTGAACATCGTACTTAAAGAATACCCGGCGGCCCTCTTTCCCTTCCTTTACCGACTTCAAAAGGTCGATGAATTCAACGCGGGTCTCCTTTTTGAGGTACTCCTTGACCTGGTCGAGCCTTGTGACGTTGCGGACGGGCCTGAAATAACCCGGTATGTACTCGGGATACACGCTGGGCTTCATAGGCGCGAAGAGCACGATGAAGCGTATCCCCTTCTCCCGGAGGCGCCGGTCTATCTCGACCAGGGGGCCCGCCCAGGCGGCGACCTCTTCGGGGTTCCGGAATATCCCGATGGCGCGGTAAAAATCGAGGGGGTTGTTCCCGTCGTCGTCCTTCACCAGGTAGAGCCAGTCGTCCCTCCCCACCAGGACCTTGGGGAACTGGTTCACCCCGAGGACCTTGAGCTTGAAGAGGCTGTTCCAGCGTATCAGGTGGTTCCTGAAGCCGAAATTATCGATGAAATACTTCACGAACTTTCCGTGGAAATCGGCTATCGACCTCCGGTCCAGGCGCAGCTTCGGGAGTTCCGAAAGGGAGCGCTGTTCCGTGTTGGGCAAAGGAGGCGCGATATTGAAGATGTTGTCGGCGATGGGGAGCCAGAGCACCGAGAGCAGGAGGACCGTGATGAGTATGTTCGTCGCCGTTGCGTACCGGTTCTTCATGTCGCCACCCTAGAACTGGAAATAGATGAAGGGATTGTAGGTGTCGCTCGCCACGGCCATGCAGGAAAGGATGAGTATCCCCGCCAGGACCGACACCTGGAACACGCCGTAGGCCGCGCCCAGGGCCCCGCGCACCGCCCCCTGGCGGGACTCGATGAACGCCTCGATCCGCTTCCTGGCGGCGGGCACCGCGGGCATCGAGCCGATGACGGCCAGGCCAAGGGCGATCACCAGTTCGTTGTTGCCCAGGTACTGCAGCACGCTCTGCTCCCCCGTGCCGGCTCCGGAAAAGCCGAACATCGCCCCTATGAAGCGAAGGGCGTACCCGATGCTCTCGGCCCTGAAGAAGGTAAGCTGCACGAAGAAAAGCACGATGAACACGGCGTGACCCGCCGGCTTCCAGATACGCTCGGTCCATCGGTTCGAAATCCGCTCGATGACGAGGAACACGCCGTTCAGGGTGCCCCAGACGACGAAGGTCCATGCCGAGCCGTGCCAGAGCCCCGTGAGAAAGAATATCGTCAGGAGGTTGAAGTAGCTCCGCCACCGCGTCACCCGGCTTCCCCCCAGGGGGATGTAAAGATAGTCCATGAACCAGGAAGCCAGGGATATGTGCCATCGCTGCCAGAAGACGCGGAATGACCGCACCGCGTAGGGATAGTTGAAGTTCTCCATCAGCCTGAAGCCGAAGAATCTTCCCGCGCCGATGGCCATGTCGGTGTATCCGGAAAAATCGAAATAGAGCTGCATGGTGTAGCAGAAGATGCCGAGCCAGGCCATCGGGGTGGGGAGGTCCCCCGCGGGAATGGCGAATATCTTGTCCGCCGCGGCCCCGGCGACGTTGGCGATCAGCACCTTCTTCCCCAGGCCGGTGATGAAGCGACGCGCCCCGCAGGCGAAGTCGTCGACGCCCACGCGCCGCTCGACGAGCTGACCGGCGATGTTGGCGTAGCGCTCGATGGGGCCCTGGAGCATCTTCGGGAACATGGCGAAAAAAACGGCGAAGGAGAGGGGGTTCCGCTCCACGTCCGTTTTGCCGCGGTAGAGGTCGATCACGTAAGAAAGCATCGAGAAGGTGAAGAAGGATATCCCGATGGGAAGGTGGATCCGGGGAACCAGGAAGGGTTCCGCGCCGAAGAGTTCGATTAATACGTTGATATTGGCGACGATGAAATTCGTGTACTTGAAGAAGACCAGGGGGAGAAGATTGCAGAGTATCGAAATGACCAGGACGCGCTTCCTGCCCTCCCCGCCCCGGGCGATCCTGAGCCCGAAATAGTAATTCATCGTGATCATCACGATGATCAGGACGGTATAGACCTTCTCTCCCCAGATGTAGAAGATGAGGCTCACGAGAAGAAGGAAGACGTTCCTGGCCACGGGCCTGTTTCTGAGAAAAAAGTACAGGATCAGCGTGATGGGCAGGAAGAAAAAAAGAAATGTGACGGAATTAAATAGCATACCCTCTGTGCGCGGCGGCCCCGCCGGGGCGCCGCATTCTCGAAATTTCAAGCACTCAATGCCGTGGAGGTCCTTTCGTCAAGATAAAAACAGGGCTAAAACGGGTAGACCAGCTTCATCAACAGGCCGGGGTTTTTGTCCATGAAGGCCCTGATGTCCTCGCTCTTCATCCCGTACACCGAGACGGGCTCCCGGTTGACAAAGGTGTAATCGTCGGGCTCGTCCTGGGTGAGCCGCTGCACGGAGCCTATGAAATCGCCCCTCGAGAGCACGGCGACGCGCCTGCCGCGGCGGGAGACCTCAACGGACCCCTTTCGAAGGATGTAGATGTGCGTGACCGGCTCGCCCTCCCGTATCAGGGTGCCTGGCTCCGGCATCTCCATGGGAATGAAGATCGACTCGAGCCAGGTCTTCTGGGAGGAGGTGCAGTGCTGGAAGAACGTGCTCGTGGAGAGAAGGTTCCAGGTCTCGCTGTTCCGTATCCGCGCCAGCCTGTTCAGTGTCTTTTCGAACTCGGTGCCGATGATGAAATTCTGGAACTTTTCCCGGGCGATGGTGTAGACCACCAGGTCCGTTTCGGCGATGACGTCCGCGGCGCGGGTCTGGTCGGTCACTAGGGCGACCTCGCCGAAATAATCGTAGGTTCCGTATATCTTCTTCTGCTCGAGGCCCCCGCTGTCCACGGAGACGTTCCCCGAGTAAATGATGTAGAACTTGTCCCCGGGGGTGCCCTTCTTGATGATCACCTGCCCCTTGCGGTACCGCTCCTCCTCGACGATGTCCATGAACTCCTGGGCCTTGGCGATCGGAAGGTCCTCGAAGAAATCAAGGTTCTTGAGTATTCCGAGGATCTGGTAGGCGGTCTCGAAACGCGGGGGGGCCGTCTTGAAATAGA
>CAZKPR010000023.1:0-28890 GCA_964554685.1 uncultured Leptospirales bacterium
TGGGTTGTGGTTTGGCTTTCTGACGCTCTTTTGATTTCCTCGCCCGAGGCCGGAGTGGTCTTGAACAGGTTTCCGCCGATGCTCTGGAGCCCGGCGGGATTAATGAAACGGTACACCTCGAGCTGTCCCACCTCGATCGGGTCGTCGTCTCCCACCACCTTCACCGTCACGCGTCCGGTCTGCCCTATGGCCAGGCTCTCCGCGATGAAGTTCTCCGGCAGCACGAGGGGGGGCTCAAGGAGGTAGCCGTTCGCCGTGACCACCTGCCGGTTCGAATCGATCTTGAACGAACCGTCCCTGGTGTAGGCGAAGGTGCCGTCATAGAGCTGTATCTTGAAGAAACCCTCACCCTCGAGAGCGAGGTCGAGCTTGTTCTCCGTGCTCTGGAGTGAACCCTGGGCGAACATCTTCTGCGTCGCCGAGACCTTCACGCCGTGCCCCACCTGAATTCCCGTCGGCACCTCGGAGACCTCCGTCGCCGGCGTGCCGGCCATCAAAAGCGTCTGGTATATCAGGTCCTCGAACTCGGCCCTCATTTTCTTGAAGCCCGTGGTATTCACGTTGGAAAGATTGTTCGATATGGTATCGAGGTTGAACTGCTGTCCCACCATCCCCGACGCCGCTGTCCACAGAGATCGCATCATGGTCGTGTACCCCTCTCCTGTTGTATTCCCTTCAGGTGGCTATAAAAAATTTATTGACTAATATCGCACTAATTTACAGCATGCGGATATTCCTCATTATATTTTCGGACGGAAATCATCCGGAAAATACGTTTTTTCCGCGGAATCCGAAATTTACGCGATAACAATACCGGCCGTTACGCGGGATTGCCAAATGGGGAATAATCGTACACCAGCACGTAATAAAGGAGAGGAAGCCGATGTACAAACACGCCATCATTATCATTTTTTGCGCCCTTGTGGCCCTCGGGGGCTGCGCGGGTCTCACAAAATCCGGAAATGCCGACGGCACGGACGCCCTGGAAATGATTAAAGACATCCGGGTACCCGCCTCCCAGACGGGGCCCCTTTACACCGTCAACTGGTCCGACAACTCGATCAAGGCCACGGGGCCCGTGAACGCGGGCAGGAAAAACGGAACCTGGAAGCTCTATTTCCCCGGCACGGAGGGCCGATCGCTGCAGGCCGAGGCCACTTTCGTCAATGGCATCGTGGACGGCAAGTTCAAGGAATACTACCCCACGGGGAGGCTGAAGGTCGAGACTGATTACCGGAACGGCATCATGAACGGCAGGCACATGCGCTACTATGAAAACGGCGTGGGGCGCATCGAGGAGTACTACCGCGACGGAGTTAAAAACGGGAAATCATTCGATTATTACGAAAACGGGTTCACCAGGGAAAACGCCTACTTCAAGGAAGGTGTGCGGGACGGCATGTCGAGCTCCTTTTACGAGAACGGCAAGCGGAAGGCCGTGGGTCGCTACTCCGACGGCAAGAAAAACGGAAGATGGGAATACTTCTCCCCGGAAGGGATTCTCACCTCACGCGGCTCCTACGTGAACGACCGCAAGAGCGGGACATGGACCTACATCGACGAGACCGGCAGGAAGGAGGAACGTTCGCACGACTGACGGCGCCCGCCGTCAGAGGTAGTCCGCCAGGTCCCGCACCAGTTTCACGGAATCCTCCCACCCCAGGCACGGGTCGGTGATCGATTTTCCGAACTCGTTCCCCGACGCGTCCTGGGAACCCTCGAGGAGGTAGCTCTCCACCATGAACCCCTTTACGAGCTTCCGTATCAGCTCGCTGTATCCCAGGCTCCGCATCACCTCCATGGCGATGCGGGGCTGCTCGCGGTAGCGCTTCCCCGAGTTCGAATGGTTGGTATCGATCAGGACCGAAGGGTTTTCCAGGGACCGGTCCAGGAACATCTCGGAGAGAAGGACCAGGTCCTCGTAGTGATAATTCGAGAAATGGTTGCCGTAGCGGTCCACGGAGCCGCGAAGCACGCCATGGGCCAGGGGGTTGCCGCTCGTTACCACCTCCCACCCGTTATACACGAAGACGTGGGGCTGCTGCGCCGCGTAGATGGAATCGATCATGACCCTCAGGTCTCCCGAGGTCGGATTTTTCATGCCCACGGGCACATCCAGTCCGCTCACCGTGAGCCGGTGCTCCTGGTTCTCGACGGAGCGGGCTCCCACGGCGACGTAGGAGAGAACGTCGGCAAGGTAGGGATAATTTCCGGGGTAGAGCATCTCATCGGCCGCCGGAAGATGTGACCGCGACAGGGCGTTGATGTGCATCTCCCTGATGGCCTTGAGCCCGCCGATCATGTCGGGCTTGTTCAGGTGGTTCGGCTGGTGAAGCATCCCCTTGTAGCCCTTTCCCGTGGTGCGGGGCTTGTTGGTGTAGATGCGCGGCACCAGGACGATTTTTTCCTTTACCTCTTCCTGGAGGGCTGAAAGGCGGGTCACGTACTCGTACACCGCGTCGGAATTGTGGGCGGAACAGGGGCCGATGAGCAGGAGAAGCCTTCCGTCCATCCCTGAGAAAATATCCCTGATCTCACTGTCGCGCCTGCTCTTGACCTCTTGAAGCTCCTCGGAAAGCGGCTGCTGTTCGAGGATCTCGGTCACGGAGGGATATTTCGATATCTGTTGAGTGCTCATGAATACGCCTTTTTTTTTATTGTATTCCCGGGAACCCTTCACCGGCATCACGCGAAATACGAGACCGCGTTGGAGAAAATCTTCATGCCGTCTGACTCCTCGGGTATGTCGGCCCTGCTTCGCGTCATTTTTTCGCGCAGGAGTGTCCAGTCGTCCCGCTGGGTGAAGAACATCCCCCGCTCGGGATGGGGCATCATGCCCATGATCCTCCCCCCGGCGTCGCAAATGGCGGCGATATCGTTCATGGAGCCGTTCGGGTTCCAGGGGAATTCACCCCGGGCAGGCGCGCCGTCGGGGGCCGTGTACCTCATGACGACAAGGCCGCGCTCCTCGATCCGCGCGAGGTCCTCCTCCCGGGCGAAGAAGTTCCCCTCACCGTGTGCCACGGGTATCCGGAGCCGTTCCATGCCGCGCGTGAACACCGAAGGCGAATCCTTCTCCACGGCGAGATCCACCCATCGGCACTGGTAGCGGAAGGTGGTGTTGTACTCCAGGGCCGCCTCGGCCTCGCCGGTGAAGCCCTTCAGCGCGGGGATCAGGCCGATGTTGATCATCACCTGGAACCCGTTGCAGATACCGAGGACCAGGGTATCGCGACCGGCGAAGGCGAGGAGTTCGTCCACCAGGTTGTTCATTATCCTGTTGGCCAGGGCCCTCCCGCTCCCCGTGTCGTCGCCGTAGGAAAACCCTCCCGGGAATGAAAAAATCTGGTATTGGTCGAGGAGCGAGCGGTTCTCGATCAGATCGTTGATATGGACGATATCCGCCACGGCTCCCGCCCTGCGGAACGCGAAGGCCGTCTCCTCGTCGCAGTTGATTCCGTAACCCGTCAGTATAATCGATCTCGGTCGTGCCATGGCGTTCTGTAACTGTTGGTTCCCTGTTGCGCCGGGTGGTCATCCCGCGCGGCACCCTCCGCGCAGACCCTCCCCGGTCCTTCCCCCGTCAGCGGGGTTTAAAAATCCCTGAACAATCCCCGGTACTCTTCCAGGAGAGAAGTGACACCGGTCCTCACGATGGCGGTTCCCTCCCGTCCCATGATGACAACATCCGTTCCCTGCGATACCGTTCCCAGGCAACTCAGGGGCACACCCGCGAGGGTATCTTCGAAGGCCGCGCGATTCTCCGGGGCGACCGAAACGACCACCCTTCCCTGGGACTCCGAGAAGAGAAGGTAATCGTCCCTGTCGGCGCGGCCATCCAGTGCCGACAGGTCGATCTCTATACCCGTCATGCCCGACATGGCCGCCTTCGCCAGGGCCAGGGCCAGGCCTCCACGCTCGACGCTGATGCACGACGCAACGAGTCCCTCCCGGATCGCCTTCTCGAGGGCGCGGTAGGTTTTTTTGAATTCCTCCGCGTCAACGCGGGGCACCGCGTTTCCGATGTACCGCTTACCGGTGATCTTCTCCCCCATGTACGCCAGGTATTCGCTCCCTCCGGTTTCCTCCCCCGTGGTGCCCAGGCAGTAAACCAGGTCCCCCGGGACCTTGAAGTCGATCGTCTGGCATTTCCTGATATCCTCGACCACGCCGATGGAAGAAATGAGAAGCGTCGGGGGTATTGAAATCCTCACCTCGCGGAACTCCTCGTCGTATCCGCGGAAGTCGTTGAACATGCTGTCCTTTCCGGAAATGAAGGGCGTCCCGTATGCCACGGCGATATCGTAGCATGCCCGCGCCGCCTCGCGGAGCTGTCCCAGGCGCTCCGGGTTCGTCGAATCGCACCAGCAGAAATTGTCAAGGATCGCCATCCGGTCAAGACTGCCACCGGCCGCCACGGCGTTTCTCACCGCGGTATCGATGGAGCAGGCCGCCATCCAGTAGGCGTCGATATCGCTGTAGGAGGGATATATCCCCTGGGAAAGGACCGCCCCGCGCCACGAATCAAGAAGGGGCCGTATCACCGTCGCGTTTCCGTTCACCCTCCCCCTCCCCTGGAGGGGCTTGATGACCGAACCGCCCTGGACCTCGTGGTCGTACTGGGTCGATATGAATTCGAAGCTTGCCGTGTTGAGCCTTCCCGTCATCGCCACGAAATCAGGCGTCATGTCACCCGGCTCGTCAAATCGGGGAACGGGATGGGACGGTTTCGTGTAGGATGTCTCGAGCCGTTTCTTCGGGAGCCCGTCGTGGAGAAAGCCCATGTCCATGTCGAAGATATTCCTTCCCCCGTGGCGCACCACGCCCCGTGATCCCCCCGTGAAACGCCCTATCACCGTTGCCTCGACGCCGCGCCGTTTCATGAGGTCGATGAAGGCATCGAGGGTCTCATCGGGCACCGAGAGGGTCATCCGCTCCTGGGATTCGCTCAGCCATACCTGCCAGGGGTCAAGGCCTGGGTACTTGAGGGGGACCCGGTCCAGGTCCACCTCGAACCCGCCGCACTCCCGCGCCATTTCCGCGACGGAACAGGAGAGGCCGCCGGCGCCGTTATCGGTTATCGAATGGTAGAGCCCCCTGTCCCGGGCCTCCCTGACGATGGCGTCCGAGAGCTTCTTCTGCGTGATCGGATCGCCGATCTGGACCGCCGTGGCGGGGCTCCCCGATGAAAGGGCCTCGGACGAGAATGTGGCGCCGTGAATGCCGTCCCGTCCCACGCGGCCGCCGATCATCACGATATTGTCGCCGGGCATGGCGCGCTTCTCGCATGACGGCATCCCGCACACGGTTTTCGGCATCAGGCCGACGGTCCCCACGAACACCAGGGGCTTGCCCTTGTACCGCTCGTCGAAATAGACGAACCCCTGGGGCGTCGGTATGCCCGAGGTGTTCCCTCCCGCATTCACGCCGTGGACCACCCCCTCCATGATACGCCTCGGCGACAGCATCCTGGACGACGGCTCTGCGTTCCGGTAGAGCGGGCGGTCATCGAAGGGATCGGCGAAACAGAACCCGTAGCGGTTCGCCACGGGCCGGGCCCCCATTCCGAAGCCGATGGCGTCCCTGTTCACGCCGACGATTCCGGTAATGGCGCCGCCGAAGGGATCCAGGGCGCTCGGGCTGTTGTGGGTCTCCACCTTGTCCGAAATGATGAACTCCTCGTTGAACTCTATACCCCCCGAGTTGTCGACGAATACCGACACGCAGAAGTCCCCTTCCCCCTTCTCGCGGCGTATCCGTACCGTGGCGTCCCGGATGTAGGTCCTGAAGATTCCCTCGGGAAGGTCGTCATCCAGGGCCGCGGCGAAAATGGTATGCTTGCAGTGCTCGCTCCAGGTCTGGGCGATCGATTCGAGCTCGATATCCGTGGGGTTCCTCTTTTCCATGTTGAGAAAATAATCGCGTATCGCCCCCATGGAGAGCATGTCCAGGGCAAGGGGGCCGCGACGCGTACCGTCACCGTCCGCGATGCCCTCCCTTCCCATCAGGACCAGTTCGTCATCGGAAACGTCCAGGGACACCTCGTTCGCGTCGGGACGCCCGGCAATGGTCACGAGGGGCATCTCCCTTCCCATACCGCCCCTCTCGCGATACTCGACGTAGGATCGCACCTTCATCCGCTGTATGAGGGGATTATAGAACTCGCCGACGATCTCGCCTGACAGATCTCCCGTCAGGAAATAGGTAATCGACGAGAAAACCGACCTCTCGATGTCGATTTCCCGCTTCATCAGGTCCTCGATGGATTCGCGGACCGTGTGCGCCACGTTGTCGGTAACGCCCGGCAGGAAGCCGATCTCAACGGCGTAATCGAAGCGCCCGGGGAGATAGGGCTCGTTGACCAGGGCATCCTGTATCACCGGCTGGACAAGGAGCCGCGCCACCCTCTGTATCCCCTCGGGATCCGTGTCGATGTCTATGAGATAGTTATCGGACATGTCCAGGCCGCGCAGGTTAAAGCCGAGGGCCGCGATTTTTTTTCGCACAACCTCGCAGCGTGGATCGCTGAATCGATGAAAAACCTCTATTCGATAGCGCGCGTCTGCCATGTATCATCCTCGGATGTGGCACAGATAATGCCCCGGGTCCGGTCTTGTCCAGAATTTTTTTCCTCAACCCCGAGACGGCAAAAAAAAAGGGAGGGGACCTCCTCGGGCCCCTCCCTTTCCGGTTTTACGTGTCCACGTCGGGTCAGTCGACGTCCGGCGGATAGAGGCTCTCTATCTCCTTGGCGTACTTCGCCTCGATGACGCGGCGCTTCACCTTCTGGGTGGGCGTCAGCTCGTCGGTCTGCTGGGTCCACTCGGCGTCAAGAAGCTTGAACTTCCGGATCTGCTCCACCCGGGAATACTGCTTGGTATACTTCTCGATCTCGGAACCGATGAGGCTGACCACCTCGGGTTTCTCGATAAGGTCCTTCTTCCCGGCGAAGGGCACACCGCTCTTCTTCGCCCACTTCTCCAGGGCCTCGAAGGCGGGTATCACCAGCGCCGAGAGGTATTTCCTCCGGTCCCCGATCACCGCCACCTGCTCGATGAACTGTGAGGTCTTCAGGCTGTTCTCGATGTTCTGCGGGGAGATGTTCTTGCCACCGGCCGTCACGATGATGTCCTTGATCCGCCCGGTTATTTTCAGGAATCCCTCCTCGTCGATCATGGCAATGTCGCCCGTCCTGAAGAAGCCGTCCTTCGTGAAGACCTCCTTGGTCGCCTTCGGGTTCTTGTAGTATCCCTTCATGACCTGGGGTCCCTTGATCAACAGCTCGCCGTCATCGGCTATCTTCACCTTCGTTTGCGGGATCGGATGTCCCACCGCGCCCGGCTTGATGTTGTTGGGCCTGTTGAAGTGGGTAACCGGCGTGGTTTCCGTGAGTCCGAAGCCTTCAAGGATCTTTATCCCCATGCCGATGAAGAACTCGGCGTCGGAGACCGATAGAGGGCCGCCGCCGGAAATTGCGAAGCGGAGCTGATCAAGACCGATCGCGCTCTTCAGTTTGGAAAACACCAGCTTGTCCGCAAGGTTGAACTTGAAGGCGAACAATCCCGACCGGGGCTTGTCCTTGCACATGTAGGGGAGGTTCTTCGCGGCGATCCCGATGGCCCACCTGAAGATGGCCTGGCGTATCCCCGGGGCGTCCGCGACCTTCGCGAGTATTCCCGCGTGGACCTTCTCATAGATCCTGGGCACGCTGATAATTATCGTGGGACGGACCTCCTGGAAATTCTCCATGAGCGTGGAAACATCCTCTGCGAAGGCCACCTTGCTTCCCACGACTATGGGAATGTAGTAACCGGCGGTCATCTCAAGGGAGTGGGACAGGGGAAGGAAGGAGAGGAACACGTCATCGGGAGTGATATACTCCTTCACTTCGTTGTAAACGATCGTGGCGTTGGACAGGAAATTGCTGTGCATCAGCATGACGCCCTTGGGATTTCCCGTGGTGCCCGAGGTATAGATCAGCGTTGAAACATCGCCGGGTTTGATCGAGGCAAGGCGCTTGTCGAATTCGCCCTTTTTCTTGTATCCCTGCCCAATCCGATAGGCCTCGGAAATCGTCAGAACGTCCTTTACCTTCTTGTTCACCTCGTCGAAAACGATCACCTGCTTCATTTTCTTGAGCTTTGATTTCACCTTCAGGACACGGTCGAGATGGTCCGCGGTGCCCACGAAGCATGCACGTGAATCCGAATTGTCGATGATATACTGCGCCTCTTCCGCCGAGTTCGTGGCGTAAATCGGTACGCTCACCGCGCCCAGGGAGAGCGTGGCCTGGCTTGCCACCCACCACTCATAGCGGTTTGGCGAAAAGAGCGCAACCTTGTCGTTTTTCTTGACACCGATCGAGAGAAGATAGTAGGCCAGATCATGCACCATCCTGTTCATCTCCGACCAGGAGATGTCGACATACACTCCGCCCTTCTTGTAGGCGACGCAGGCCTTCGCGCCCAGGCGTTCCGCCTGGTTCTGGAAAATTGCCGGCATGCAGATTTCTTTGAACTTTGCCATGAATACCCCCTTTTGATTTCTTTAATTGAATACCAGTACAGTATGGTCGGGAAAACCGCCGGAAGGTTGCATGTACATCCCATCCAGGGGCCCGGACAGAAACGCCGTATCACGGGTTTCGCCGACTGTGTCGTGTGCCTCCGCCTTCCCACGATACGGCCCTGCGTTACCGCTATTCTGTAAAAGAACCTTTCCCCGCGTGAGGCGATGGGTCATGATCTCTTTACTTTATATTCCAGCGATATTTCCCCGTGTCAACTTATTAATTAACGCACTTATTCAATTTTTTCCCGTCACCTGACACCATGTCACCTTGACGCTCATCACGCCCTCGTCCTCTTCAATGGTCACCGCCCGACCCCCCTCCACCGCCAGTCAGGATGCCCTGGTAATTGCAGGTACGCAGCGAAAATACTTGACACCGCCGGTGGCGTCAACAGGATACATCTACACAGGAATGAAGGAGACAACTCCGTGGCGGGACCAAAAAAACGGAAACCGGAAAAGAAGACCTCAGGGAAAAAGTCGCCGGGGGCAAAGGATGCCGTCAGGAAAAAAGCGCCCGCCCCCCCCTCCAGGACAAAGGCCGGGACCTCACCCCGGGGAACCGGTTCACGCAGCCGCGGCGCCACTGTCGCCGCGAAGCAAGGAGGCCGCAACGACGCCACGCCTCCCTCGATCAGGGATTACGAAACAACCGAAAAGGAATCTGCCGCGCAGGAAGTCATAGATCCGGATGCCAGGGAGCGTGGCGATGTTCCCATGACGGTGGTGGGTCACCTCGAAGAGCTTCGGTCGCGCATCATCATATCCCTTGCCGTCCTGGCCATCCTGACCATCGCGGCCTTCGTTTTCTCGGAGAATATCCTTGATTTTATCAACCGCCCCTTCACCGACACCGGGCTCAAGCTGAATGTGTTCAAGCTCACGGAGGGCTTCATCATCAGGCTCAAGGTCTCGGCGATCGCGGCCCTCATGGCGGGTCTCCCCTTCTTCGTCTTCCAGGTATGGCGGTTCATCCTTCCGGCGATCGCCAGGGAGGACAGGATGTTCACCCGCCTTTCCCTCCTGGCCTCGATCTTTCTTTTTTACGGCGGCATGGTGTTCGTGTTTTTCGGCCTGGTTCCCTTCGCCGTGAAAGTGATGCTCGGCTTCGTGACCCCCGAGATGCTGAGCACCATCGGCGCGAACGATTACGTTTCCTTCGTCCTCCTCTTCTGCGTGCTCATGGGGGTTCTCTTCGAGTTCCCCATCGTCGTCATGGTCCTCACGAGGATCGGCATTCTCACCCCCGCGTTTCTCATAACGAAAAGAAAGTATGCCATCGTTCTTATTTTCGTCCTCTCCGCGGTCATCACTCCCACGCAGGACGTGCTGACCATGCTGGTTGTCTCGCTCCCCCTCATTTTTCTCTATGAGATTTCGATCGTGATATCACGTTTTACCGTGGTAAGGAAAAAAAGAAAGGCCCTCGAGGCCTGATACTACTCACCCGCGGAGGTTTCACCATGGCAATCAAATACATCGATGAAATCAATCTCTCCGGCAAACGCGTTCTAATCAGGGTCGATTACAACGTACCCTACGACGGCGAGATGAAGATCACTGACGACTCCCGCATCACCGCGACGCTGCCCACCCTCCGGTACTGCCTGGACCGTAACGCATCCGTCATCCTCGTTTCGCACCTCGGCAGGCCGAAGGGAAAGCCGGTTCCCGCCATGAGCCTGAAACCCGTCGTGGAACGGCTCTCCTCCCTTCTCGGGATAAAGGTTTCATTCATCGAAACCGCGCCGGGTCCCGAACTCCTCAAGGAAGTCGCGAACATGAAACCCGGGGAAGTCGTCCTGCTTGAAAATATCCGTTTTTATCCAGGGGAGGAAAAAAACGACCCGGAACTGGGGAAGAACCTCGCCGCTCTCTGCGACGTGTTCATCAACGACGCCTTCGCGGCTGCCCACCGCGGTCACGCCTCGAACGACGCCATCACGAACTACGCCAGGGAATCCGCCGCCGGCTTCCTGCTCAAGGAAGAAATCGAGTATTTCAAGAAAGCCATGGGTAATCCCGAGCGCCCCCTCGGCGCCCTTATCGGCGGCGCCAAGGTGTCGACCAAGCTCGCGGCACTCAAGCATATCGTCTCGATTGCGGACTACCTCATCATCGGCGGGGGAATGGCCTTCACCTTCATGAAAGCAGCGGGACTTGAGGTGGGAAAATCCCTGCTCGAAGAGGAACTCGTGGGCGATGCGCGTGAAGTAATGGACCTCGCCGTGAAGAAGGGCGCCGAGGTGCTTCTTCCCGTGGACATCGTCGTGGCCCCGGAATTCAACAACGATTCATCCCGCCGGGTCGTGGCCGCCGGCGCTATACCGGAAGATATGATCGGCCTTGACATCGGTCCTGAATCCGTCAGGCTTTTCGCGGAAAAGATAAAAGACTCGAAAACCGTAATATGGAACGGACCCATGGGCGCCTTCGAGATGCCCCATTTTGCCGAGGGCACCTTCGCCATCGCACGGGCCCTTGCCGACTCCGGTTGTCTCAGCATCGTCGGTGGTGGAGACAGCGTGGCGGCGGTGCATCAGTCCGGCGTGGCCGATAGAATATCGTATATTTCAACCGGGGGCGGCGCGTGGCTTGAACTCCTGGAAGGCAAGACGCTTCCCGGCATCGCGGCCCTGGACAGGTAAACGGCGAAGCGGTGCATACCATGCTTCTCGCGCACGACGCGCGGCGATAGACACGAGATGCAGACAAAAACGAAAATCTTCGGCATGCCCCTTGTCTCCATCGGGTTCGCCGCGAAGGGTTTTATCGCCATAGGTTTTGCCGGGCGCGGGGTGATCACTATCGCCCAGTTCGGAATTGGCGTGATTTCAATTACCCAGTTCGGATTCGGCATAATCTCAGTTTCACAATTCGGCATCGGCTACATCACCGTCGCCCAGGGCGCCCTGGGTCTCGTCCTCGCAATCGGCCAGGGAGCCCTGGGATTCATTGCCGATGGTCACAGCGCATTCGGCTACTACTTCAGAAAAGGGCCCGGCGTATGGAAGGAACTCCCCCTCCTCCTGGATGCCGTCTTGAAGGACCCGCTCCCCCTTGCCGCATGGCTCGTCGTGCTCCTTGCCGTCACGTTCTTCCTCGTCAGCCAGCGGGACAAGTTCACGCTGAACATGTCACCCGGTGATATCTTCAGGTCACGAAGAAGGCACCGTGATGAGCGGGTCCGCGCCCGCCTTGTGGCCGATATATCGGACCAGTCAGAGCTGTTTGAAATTGCCATGAATGACCCGGCCGAATCGGTTGCACTCGCAGCGCTGCAAAAGATTACCGGGGGCCAGCATCTTTCCGCGATCGCCGCGTCAACCACACGCGAAAAAATGGCCTCCCTCGCCGTGAGCGGTATTAATGATATTGAGCAGCTCTACGTAATTGCACGAAGCGCCTTCCTTCCCCAGGCCAGGATAGCCGCGATTCAGAGGATCAACGATGTTGACGCGGGCCGTTTCGTCGAACTTGCCTGCCGCGAGGGCAACCACCAGGTTCTCCAGGTTTTAGTGAATAAAATCACCGGTGACGCCGAGCTTGTTCGGATCGTCAATAAGGCCGCATCACCCTTCGCCCGTACCGCCGCCCTGTACAATATGAGTGATCTCTCGCAAAATTTCCTCTTTTCCATCGTGAAGACCGATCGCGAGCCATCGGTGGGTGTATCAGCCGTGGACCTGATAACCGACACTCATATGCTTGCCGCAATCATTCGCGGGGATTTCCACATATCTGTAAAGAAAGCGGCCGTGGAGCGTATTGAGGACAAGGCCCTTCTTCTGGATCTTTCTCAAGGCGAGTCATCGGACGACACCGTGAAGAAGCTTATATCTCACCGCCTCAATGAGCTGCGGCCATTCTACTATTCGCTCAAGGCAGAATTCTCCTGTCCCTTCTGCAGCCAGCCCGTATTCATCAACGGCCCCGCGAAAAAGGTCCAGTGCCGGTCCTGCCTGCGTGCAACGTCGATTACCGGCGCCATCTGGAAGTCGATTCGCGATACCTCGAACGGCATCACGCGATTCATGGCGCCCCTGAACCTGCTTGTCGAAAAATCGAACCACTCCCCCGTCTGCTCCGCCTGCATGGCGCCGCTTCCCGCTGATGACGTGTCCCGTGGATCCCGTTCGGCCCTTGCCTGCCCTTCCTGCGGGGCCCTTCACGAAACCTTTCCGGTTCCCGGATGGCTCAAATGGTCACGCTACGCCGAACAGGTTTTCTGCGCCGATGAAGAGGGAATTCCCGGCGCGGAGGACACGAAGCCGGTATCCGTCTCGTGCATCAAATGCGGCGCCCCCCTCGTGGTGACCGCCCAGACCCCGCGCAACGCCACCTGCACCTACTGCGACACGGTCCAGTATCTGCCCGACCCCCTCTGGCGGTCCCTGCATCCCGTGAAAATCAAGCATGCCTGGTTTATCCGCTGCGGATACAGGGAACGGGGGAACATCCCTGAAAAATGAAGGGACCGTGCATTGTGACGCACGGTCCCGCTTGGAATTCCCGTTATTCAGGCGTTACCGCCCGGCATTCATTATTCTTCCGCCTGCCCCGATTTCACCCTGATGTTGATCTGGGCAATGCCCAGTTTCGCGAGGGGTATCGCGTAGGGCGAGCAGGAAACATAGTTGAGCCCGGCGTCCATGCAGAACTGGATATTATCCGGGTTCGCCCCGTGCTCGCCGCAGAGCCCCATTTTTATATCGGGGCGCGACAGCCTACCCCGCAGGGCGGCAATCCCTATCAGCTCCTTCACCTCTTCCCCGAGGTACTTGAACAGGTTCTGCTTCATCAGGTCGAAGAGTGAATAACTCGGGAAAAAGGAGTTCGAGTCGTCACGGGAAAGCCCGTAGGTGGTCTGGGTCAGGTCGTTGGTGCCGAAACTGAAGAACTCAGCATATTGCGCGATCTGCCCCGCGCCGAGTGCCGCGGCGGGAAGCTCGATCATGGTGCCCACCTCGTAGTCAAGGTCCTCGATGCCGTAATCATCGACCACCTCGTTCTTGATGTCGCGTATCCCCTTGACCTCTTTCCCTTCGATCTTCTTGCCGTTCTTGATGAACTTGATCTCCTCCTTGCTCATGACGATGGGGATCATGATCTCGGGCTTGATTTTTATCCCCTCCTTGCGCATCATGCACGCCGCCTCGAAGATGGCCCGGCACTGCATCTCGTAAATTTCCGGATAGGTTACTGCGACGCGGCAGCCCCGGTGCCCCAGCATGGGATTCATCTCCGCCAGCTCCTCGCACCGGGCGATGATATCGGCGGCCTTGATCTTCCGGTTCCTCCCCTGCATGTAACGGATGAATTCCTTCATGCTTTCGTCCGTCCTGGGAAGGAATTCATGGAGCGGCGCGTCAAGAAGCCGGATGGTAACCGGCATCTTTTCCATGATCTTGAAGAGTTCGTAAAAATCCGACCTCTGCATCGGCAGGAGGGTCTTCAGGACCTTTCGCCGTTCCTCCTCGTTCTCCGATATGATCATTTCCCGGAATTTCATGATCCGCTTTTCGTTGAAGAACATGTGCTCGGTCCGGCATAGTCCTATGCCGCGCGCCCTGAAGTCCTTCGCCACAAGGGCGTCTCTCGGCTGGTCCGCGTTCGCCCTCACGTTGAAATCCCCCAGGTGCTTTTCGACGTGGTCGAGGAATTCGAAAAGACCGTTCTTCTTGAAGTCGGGCTCGATAAGGCCCACCTTGCCCATGAATATCGTGGGGGCCTCGTAGTAGGGAACGTTTATCGAGACGTAGTCACCCTCACGGACGGTTTTCCCCGCCAGGGTGAAACTGTTGCCGCGGATCTTCATCTCGGGCTGTACCATGGCGACCTTGCCCAGGCTGCGCGCAACGACCGGCGCATGGGAGGAAAATCCCCCCTCGCAGGTGATGACTCCCTGTGAAACCTCGATCGCCTTCACGTCCTCGGCGTAGGACGAGGGCATCACGAGGATCAGGTTCGTGTCTCCTCCCTTCATGATTGCGCGCTTGTGTTCCTCCAGGAGCTTCGGCGTCGAGAAGAAGACCCTGCCGATCGCCGCGCCGGTTGAACCGGCGATGCCTCCCTTGATGCTCCTGATGCCCTTAATGGTCCTCGGGTCGATGACGGGATGGAGGAGCTCGTTCAGCTGGTTCGGCTTGATCTTCTCGATGGTATAGGCATCCGACACGACTTTCCTCTGGGTGAGGTCAAGAAGCGCCTTGATCTGTGATTGGGTTGATTTGTCGTCAACCTCCTTCTGCTCGACGAGCCAGAAATCGCCTTCTTCTATGGTGAACTTGATCTCGCGGATCTCCTTGAAATTATCCTCTACCTTCCGCGCGATCTCGGTGAAGTGATCATAATGCTTTTTCTCGATTTTCTTTATCTCTTTCGCCTTCCCGGCCTGCACGTCGAACTCTCCCTGGCCGAACTCCCCCTGTATCTCCGGGTCACCGGTGATGATGTTCCTGGTATAATAGTTCCCTGCGTAGGAGTTCTTCCCCCAGTTTCCGTACACCATAACCTGGACCATAATCGACATGGAATTGTCGACATCGATGGCGGAATCGCAATACCGGGACGACGCGCCCTTGAGAATGAGGCTCAACTGGTCGTAGACATCCTCGCTGAACTTCTCGCCGAAAAGGTTCCTGTAGCCTTCGATCTTTTTCTTGATGTCCGCAAGAGAAAGCTTTTTAGCGGAGGCGCCCTCGATCTTCTTGATTTCCTTTTCATCAACCTCGAATATCTTGTTCGCAAGGTTCCTCATAAGAAAAAGATACTCGCCGTGGGCGAACTCTACGCCGGTGTACTCTCCGAAGGCCGCAACGGTGATGTCGTTCATGCCAATATTGTGAATCGAGGGAAAATTGGGGACATTGAGATCGGAGCTCAGCACTACTTTCAGCATGAGGGGCTTTTCCGCGTCCCCGTATTTTTTCTTCATATCCTTCTCGAGCTGGCCTATATAGGTCTTGAGAATCTCCTTCAGATTTACCTGGGGAAGTTTTTGAGTGAGAACCGAATCGATGATGAAACCGGGCGCGATCGGCAGGCCCATCATGGCGAGGTCCACGGCCCTTCTCCCCCTGATGCCGAGCCGCTGGCGTACCTTTTCATCGACATCTTTCAGGTTCTTGTTGAAATACAGTATATTTTCCATTTCATGACTCCTGTTGAATATATGGTTGATGGCCGTCCGCCGCTAGAACAGCCGCAGGACCTGACCGACGCCAATTTTCAAGAACTGCTCGAAACGGGGGCTTGCCCCCTCGTAGAGGTATTTCTGCAATTTGGATACCCCCTTGATATTGTCCCCTGCGACCTGGAAAAATATCGAGTCGCCATGCTTTACCTTGCCCCACTTGAAGAGGGAATTGATGTCATTGACGAGCTCACCCCCGTGAAATATGTACACCTTGAGGGCGGGGAAACTCGTGGTGTAGCTCTCGATTATCTTTTTCCAGGCCTCGACATTCCCGTTGTGGAAGAGCTCGTTCGACACCTCGACGGCGTACTTGGGTGTGATGTTCGTCGCGCCCTTGCCGACTTCTTCGGCTTTCTTCTCCTTCTTGACCGGCTGCTTCTGCACGATGGTCTGGTCGATGAATGCCTTGTTTATAAAGACGTCCTTGCCCGCCAGCATCTCTTCAAGTGTCCTGATGGCGTCCAGTTCAATCTTCTTGTTTTCTTCCTTTAGAAACTTCGCGTAGATTACCATGAGCTGGTCATTGTGTATTTCCCTCACTTTCTCCCAGTGGTTGATATTCCCGGGATTGATCAGGAAAATCGTCCCCCCGGGATTGTAGTAGACGCACACGATGTCAAGGGCCGTCCATTTGGCGGTTTCATCGGAAATTTTCTGGAACTCCGATACGTTCTGGAGCAGGCTGCAGGAGCGATAACTGTAATTGAATTTATCCCGTATCACGGAGCCGACTATGGGGAGGACCTGGTCCTCGGTGATTTCATTGGCCTCGAGGCCCTCATTGACTATGTCGGCGAGATTGGCGCTTGTTTCAATTTCATCGACCACTTCCGTCACCTTGAAGAAGTGCCTGAGTGCCTTGTTGAAATTTGATTTTGACGCCAGCGACATGTAGGTGCTTTCCATGATGTCTCTCCATTGCTTCTTTATTGATTTTTTTCCATTCTCACGGGCAGTTAAGAAAGTCCTGATGAAGTTTCAACGGGGGAGGGCTCGCACAGATGCGTCCGTATCCGCCGTGCATTCATAGTCCCATTTCTGTCGATACTATAAAACCGCTTTCATTAATTGCAAGCACTTTGAGTTGGGACGGTCTGAAAAAAACTATATATAAAAAAATGGCCGGCTCAGATGAGCCGGCCTTTCGTGCTTTCAAAAATTATCTTAGGGCCTTTCCCTGTGTTTTAGAGCTCTTTCAGTCCGGATTTCTTTGCCGGCCTGCTCTTGGGAGAAAGGCTCACCGCCCCGCTCAACTCGGAAGCGCCGCTCTTATAGGCTTCTTCGATAATGCTCGATCCCATGTCCTCGCTCGCAAATGACTGGTCGATGTCCTCGCGCTGGGTCGAGCGACGCCGCGTGTACTGGGCGAATGCCGCGTCGGAGAAGCCCTTCGACACGCCGTAGAGGAATTCGTTGAGCACGTTCGCCATGCCTTTAAGCATGTACTGCTTCCTCTTGATCGTGGCGATATCGATATCGAGAATCAGCCCGGGCTGTATGTGGTGCGGATTGACCCGGTACGTGAACTCGTTGAACCTCTTTGACATGAAATTGATGCGCTCGTCGAGGATGACGCGCTCGACGGGGTTCTGGTACCCGTGCATCTTCTGCAGCATGTCCTTGAGGTAATTCAGCTTGTTCTTCAGGTTCACGATCCTGTTCTCGAAGTTCCGGTTGTACTTTTCAACAAAGTAGTCCACCGGATACATTTCCCCGACCTCGTTCCAGAGCACGGTTTCCGGATCTTCTTCACGCTCCTTCTTCGCGCGCTTCCACTCCTTCGACATTATCCTGCCTGCCAGGTCGTCGAAATCCTTGAGCGCCCGGAAGCGTTTCTTGGACTCATAGTAGCCGTGGGCAACGTCCCAGAGCATCTTGATCTCGGTGGAGAAGGACTCCATCTGCTTGTCGTATTCCTTCTTCTCCTCCTTGAGCTGGTTCTGATCGTAGAATGCCAGCCTCATCGCATAGCGCTCGTCGGGAAGAACGGTGGTGTCAGTCTCCTCGTATTCCTTGATATGGCATACGCGGGCGTTCTTCATGTTGTTGCACACCTGATACCCGAGCTTGCTCGTGTCGAGGATGGAAGTGATGTTGTTGATCGCGGTGTTATAGCCGCGGTTCCGGATGTTCTCCTCGTCGATGATGTACTTGATGTTTTCCCTGATGTTGAGGGGATCATAATCCTCGACGTCGATCTCCGCCCTGAGGCCCTCGATCTTATCAAGGAACTTCTTGGCGAGGATGGTGTACCGCTTCGATTTCTCGTCATCCTTCTCGTCGTCGGTGAAATTCTCGATCCTCTTGATCTTCTCGAAAAGCTTCTCGCTGCCCGTCAGCTCGCGCTTGCCCTGGTCGACGAGCTCGTCGTTGAAGGCCTGCACCTGGCGGTCAATAAGATCCTGGACGTGCTTCTGGATCGCGTCTTTCAGGAGATTCTCAACGGTCACCTGATAGTGATACATCGGGCTTATCAGCTCGCTCTCCAGGATGTTGATGGAAAGCTTGACGTCGTACACGTATTTCGGGCGAAGCTCATTGTCCTTGAATACGCACTTGAGGATCGCATAGGCGTTCTGACCGCGGACAAACGCGCCGATGTCGGTTTTCTGTCGGAGTATCGAGTTCGTCTCGGTCTCGAGGTCGTTCACTCCCCTCTGGATGTGGCCCTGGAGGTGACCGTACATGTTGACCATCGATTTCTCGATTTCACCGGTGTGGAACTTGTCGGGGCCGGCGATCTTGTCGATTAGCTCGATGACCTCGCGGGGAGTGTAGCGCGCGAGTCCGCGGAGCTCTTCCTTGTCGACGAAATCCCTTAATTTCTTCATGAACTCGTCTTCCATGGTAACCGTGTAGCGGTTAAACATGTTGACGTAGGTCTGGTTGATGTAATTGTAGAGCTTCTCCTTGAGGCCCCCCATGACCTCCATCTTGACCAAGATATCTTCCGGAAGCTTGGTATAGATCTGGTTGGCCACCTGCTCCGCCGTTTCATTCACGATCAACCGCTGCTCGGCGATTTTATCCCTGCCTTCCTGCGCGTAGGATTCCCTCGATCCGACGGCATTGGGTATGGTCGGGTGAAACTTGTTGGGGCTCTTCGGAAATTGTGTGAAAGCCATCTAGAATTCCTCCTTGTTGTTCAACGCTTTCAAAACCCGTGCGTGGAATTAATCTATTTTTTCCATGAATATATATACATTATTCTAATTGTAGTATAATAGAGGGAGAGGATTTTCTGTCAAGATTTATTTGGAAAAATCCCGCCTGCCGATAAAAATAATATCGGCAGGCCCTCACGAAAAACCAATTTTTTCAGCCCCCTAATCGTCGGAAACCGTCAGGACTGGAAATATTTAAAGGTGTAGTTCCCCACCTTGAAAATATCCCCGTCGGCAAGAAGTCCATCCGGCTGGCGATTCACTATTTCTGCCCGCGTGTTCTCGTTATCGACAAGGGCCATCCTGATGGCTCCCTCGTGGCGGACCGCCTTTATGGAAAACGGTTTCTTGATAGTGATATCCCTGATATTGAGCACGCATCCGAGTCCCTTGCCTATCACGGCTTCCCTGACCGGTCGGCGGGCAAGGTCGAAATTCTGCATGTAGGGCTCGATGATCTCATTGTTCCAGAACTCGAGCCTCCCGGACACCTTGAGCTCCGTGTACCTTCTCACAAGAAAGAGGATCACGAGGATCAGTAGTATGACGCCGACGGCGATAAGCAGCGGGACCAGTATAGAGCATCTCCCGGCGTCCCGTTTCTTGCCTTCCTCTATGACCTGATCCTTGCCCTTTTCCGGATCATCCGTCTCAATGACGGACACCGAATCCGACACCAGCCCCAGGTCTTTTTCCATTTTCCTCGCTGCTTCGCTGTTCGCGATGCTGGTGAAGCTTATCACATACACCCAGAGGTCCTGCTTCTTCCCGTACTTCTTCGCGAATTCATCGAAATTCAGGCCCTTCCTCCCGGGAGCCGGATCATCGATACCGTCGGTCATGATGACGATGTCAGTGGGCCGCTCCGTCTCCTTCTCGAATTTGTTGGTAAACTCGAGTACTTTTATTATCATCTGGTAGGTGTTTGTCCAGAGTCCGGAGGCCTCGGTCATGGTGATGTATTTCTTTAAGATATCACGATCGTTCTGATCGTCGACGATTACGGACGGAAAAATCCTGACATCAGTATCGAAGGTGGCGAAGGTTATACGGTCACCGTCCTTCACCTGGTCGATGTAATCCCGTATGCTGCTCTTCGCACGGTCGAAAATATCACGGCCCTGTGCCTGGCCCACCATGCTGAGTGAGGTGTCCAGGACGATTATCACATCCTTGTTCTTCTCCGCGCGGGAAGACCCGGTTGCTACGGTAAACTGAAAAACAAGAATCAACGAGAGAAAAGATATCATGGCGCCTGTGGATTTCGTTCTCAAAACCGTTCTCCTCTTACCTGTAGTATCCAGCACGTGACCCGCGGTACATCCGGTTCCCCCGCGGCATCGCGCCTCATCGCCCGCTTGTGCCGATCATGAATACACTGCCCGGGACGGCTCCCCGGAAGGGATAAAATAGCATGTAATTATTTTGCAATATGTCAAGAATATTAATGACAATATGTAAAAATTCGCATAAGTACCATGTCGCCGCCCAGATCCGAAGGGGAGCGGGCTTGAACGCGATCAATACTCGTTATACCGTATCTCTTTCTTCACGTATTTCCTGAAATCAATATCCTGAATGTTCTTCACGTCAAGATACTCGTTCATCAGAATGAAAAACCAGAGGAAGGTGTCTTCCTTCGTTTCAAGGGCAATAAAGCTCCGCTTCTCCCTCCAGTTTTTCACGACGATTCCCTTGTTGAGTATCACGAGTATGTCCAGTTCGTTCCGGTAATCGATGTTCTTGGACAGGTAGTAATTGATGATATCGTTCTTGAGCTCGATAAACTGGTACTTGCTCGAGGCGGCAATGACGAAAGATGGCAGTGCCGCAGGGGCCTCGTCCTCCACCTGTTCCGCCGCGTACATGTTGAGTTTCTTCGCCGTTGCGATTTTTCCGAGAACGTCAAGGAGCGAATCCCTGCCCAGGTCCTGCACCACGTGGTAGAGGCCGTGAACGAGCTCGTAGGGAACATACCCCCCCATGATATCAATGATATCCGGGCAATACTCCCGGTATGCCACGAGGTCCACGCCCTCGGGGGAAAAACCGGTCGAATCAATCACTTTTACCGTATCCAGTTTCAGGAACGAGGGTATGATGCCGGAAAGGTTCTCCCTGAGGGTTTTTATATCGATCGCTCCGCCGGCCCCTGCGACGGACTTCCCTTTTTTCGCCGGTGCTTTGGTAGACGCTTTCTTTTTCTTCAGTATGCGCTTATCGTAATCCTTGAAGTACTTCGCTATCATGAAACCACCTCTTTTCATTCACCCTGTTGAGACAGGCCGCGCCGTTCCGGTGTCCCCATGAATCGCGCGGGAACCCCCGCGGAAACGTCGCCATGGCGTTGCCGGGATGCGACGGTGCATGCACAGGGTGCAAATACTCATACATCTCCACCGACATGTCAAATAATAATAAAAAAATTGTTGATAAAATCCCCGTTCGTCTGTGGCATACCTACGCCTGCGCTGTGCGTGATGGACATGTATATCTTTTGAGCCTAAATACGAAACGGGATCCCGATATCTGACTGCAATGGCCGCGCCCTTCGGGGATAGCCTGACCAGCCGTGAGGGAACCCACCTGGTTTACCAGGTTCAAAAGTCATGTCCACACGGCAGCGCGGGTCTAATTATTAACGCCATACCATGGTGGATTCAACGTCGGGTATCACGCCGGTCTCAGGCAGGCTTTCCCTTTCATCGAATCCATGGGTTGGAACGAGTCATTCGCATCAAGGAAGGAGCACGGCCCGCACGACCCGTTCCCCGGGTCCCACTCCGCAACCGGGGAGAAGCACCGATTCCTCGACAAGGGCCCCTTCACCCACGCGGCACCCGTCGCCAATGACGGAGTGAATGATCCTGGCCCCCCCGTCGATCTCCGCCCGCGCCGAAAGCGCCCGTGGCTCGAATCCCGTCGCGCCGTGAACACGTTCCAGTACCGCCAGGCCGTTCGCCGCCAGGTCGACATTCGCAACGCGATATGATTCGGCGGTTCCTATGTCGTGCCAGGGGCCCCTGTACTCGTATGCGGCAAGGGCATTGTCCCGTGCAAGGGAAATAAGCCCCGTTTCCACGATGTCGGATACGCCGCTCCTGAGCCCGCGGAATATCGCCGGGTCGAGTACCGCGGCTCCCACGAAATCGTGCCGCGGTGTTTCCTCGCGGGGGAGGAGCGAACGAAGATTCACCACGGCGCCATCGTGGACAGCCACCCTTCCACCTCCTTCAGGGCAGGGCGCGACCGCCATGGTTCCCCGGGCCCCCGATTCGGCGTGGGCCCGCGCAAGGGACGCCAGGTCGATGTCGGCGACGATATCGCTGTTGAGGTAATAGAAGGGCCCGTCATCAAGCAGGTGGCGGCATTTCATCAGGCCGCCCCCGGTTCCCAGGAGGAGTTCCTCCTCCGAAAAAACAATGGAGATCCCAAAATTATCATGTTCGCTGAAAAATCGCCGGACGCTTCCGCGAAGATGGTGCAGGTTGCAGACCACCTCGGTCACCCCGGCCTCTTTCAGCAGGGTGATGGCGTAGCAGAGAGCCGGTACGTTCAACACCGGCGCAAGGGGCTTCGGCATCGAGGCCGTGAGGGGCCGCAGCCGCTCTCCCCGCCCGGCGGCAAGAAGAAACGCTTTCACCGCATCACCATCCTGTTACATTCCTGTCCCGGCACCACTCAGAAATCGACACAACGCTTCCTGACGAGGGGGACCAGGAGGTCCCAGGCCCGCGCCAGTTCCTTCCGCCGCCCGGCGTACCCCTCCAGGTAATCCGCCGTGGGGGCGATGTATCGTTCGTAGCGGCGGTTTCCCAGGCGCGCCGACTGGTAGCCGAAGGTGCCCACGGCCTTGACATTCCTCTGGAAGGCCATCAGGTCGAAAAGCCTGTCGAACTCGTCCCTTCCCATGGCATGGATGCCCATTTCACGCGATCTCCCGTAATACAATTCCTTGATCTCCCCGAAGAGGCCGTCGTCGAGTTGCACGTAGGAATCCCTGATCAGTGACACGAGATCGTACTGGGGCAGACCCATGCGCGCGTCCTGAAAATCGATGACGTGGGGAACTCCCCGGCGCAGGATGATATTTCTCGAGTGGTAATCCCGGTGGTTGAGGACAAACAATTCGGGACGGTCCAGGAGCCCCGCTATGGCGAGAAATTCCTTCCGCAGACGGGGTATCGAATCATCGCAGGCGGCAACCCCGAAATATCCCCCGAGGCCATGTTCGATGAAGAAATCGAACTCGTACATCAGCTTTTCCGCGTCAAAGGCGAGCCCGAAAGGCCCGCCCTCGCCCCTTGTCGCCTGTATTTCACAGAGGACTTCCACGCAGGCGGCATACGCCTCCTTCGCCCTGTCTCCCGTCATGGCGGGAAAGAGCGATTCGAGGAGATCGTCACCCAGGTCCTCCAGGAGGAAGAGCCCGCGGGCGGGGTCCATGGCCAGGACCTCCGGCACGGGCACCCTCCCCTTCAGGAGACGGTAGACGACGGGGAATGGATACATCCCGGGGTCGGATCTGATGAAGGCCCTGTCGAAACAGAGCACCCGGGGGCCGCCGCTCCCCCGGACCCGCCAGTAGGAGCGGGCCGAGGCGTCTCCGGCGAGGGGTTCAACCCCATCATAATTCCCCATGCGCTCCCCGAGGAAGGAGCGCATCCCCTCATCGAGGCCCGCGTCCATCGCACCCATTCATTCCGCGCCCCTTCGGAGGAAGGTCGGTATGTCGAGGTCCTCGGTCGGTATCTCCCGGGACCTTCGGCGCTGCTCGTAATCAAGGCTGAACGTCTGGAGACCCGCGGGGACGCGCCTCTCGGCGCCCTTCTGGCTTCCTTCGATGAGCGTCAGGGACGTGCCGTTGCGCGCATCGGTCTGGGAGGGACCGCCGCGGTTGATCATGTTGCGCCGACGGTCAAACCCCGTGGCGATAACGGTGACCCTGACGCGATCGGAGAGTGCCGCATCAATGGTGGTGCCGAAGATGATATTCGCGTCCGGGTCCACCTGGCGCGTGATCACGTCAGTCACCTCGTTCACCTCGTGGAGGGACAGGTCGTTGCCCCCGGCGATGTTTATCAGCACCGCCTTGGCCCCGTCGATGCAGGTTTCCTCCAGCAGCGGGCTGTTGATCGCCTGCTGGGTCGCCTCCAGGGCCTTGTTCTCGCCCGTGCCGATCCCCACGCCCATGAGGGCGTCCCCGGTTTCACGCATGACCGTCCGCACGTCGGCGAAATCCACGTTCACCAGGCCGGTGACCATGATCAGGTCGGCGATTCCCTGGACGCCCTGGCGTAGAATGTCATCCGCGAGCTTGAAGGCGTCCTCTATGGGCGTGCGCCGGTCGATGATCTTCAGGAGGAGATCGTTATGGATGGTGATCAGGGTGTCCACCTTCTCCTTGAGGTTCGCAATGCCCGTCTCGGCCTGGCCCATCCTCTTCTTGCCCTCGACCTTGAACGGCTTGGTCACGACGCCCACCACGAGCGCCGAGAGCTCCTTCGCCACCTCGGCCACGACGGGGGCCGCCCCGGTCCCGGTCCCGCCGCCCATTCCCGCGGTGATGAATACCATGTCGGCTCCCTTGAGGGCCTTGTGGATCTTGTCCCGGTCCTCGTTCGCCGCCTCGCGCCCCACGTTGGGGTCCGCCCCGGCGCCGAGTCCCCTGGTCAGTTTCGTGCCGATCTGGATCTTCACGCCGGCAAGGCTGTCCCGGAGCTGCTGTGCGTCGGTGTTCATGACGATGAACTCGACATTCTCCATCCCCGTGGCGATCATCCTGTTGACCGCGTTGCACCCCGCGCCGCCGACCCCGACGACCTTGATGACCGTTGATGCGGGCTTCTCTTCTTCAAGTTTAAACATGTCGGTCCCCCTCTGCGTTATGTCTCATTGTCGTATATTCTTTCTCGCCTCGGCGATTAGGTGAACAGGGCGCCCGCCCCGCAGGGCGGATCGCGATATGTCACAGATACTCCTCCAGCCACTTCTTCATCCTGGTGAAGAAGCCCGCGCCCTTCACGGTGCGCTGTTTCCCCGCGCGGAGCTGGCCCATCCTGAGCCCGTACTTCAGCAATCCCACGCCGGCGGCGAACTGGGGCGTTGCCACCCGGTCCGCCAGGCCCGCGATGTCGCGCGGCGCCCCGATCCTGACGGGCATGTTGAAGACCCGTTCCGCGGCCTCAATCGAACCGTCCAGCATGCTCCCGCCGCCCGTGAGGACGATTCCCGCGGCCAGCATGTCCTTCCTGCCGCTCATCACGAGCTCGTGGTCTATCATCTCCATCATCTCCGCCATGCGCGGCTGTATGATCTGCGTCAGCTCCTGGCGCAGGAGCTTCCGCGGCGGCCTCCCCCCGACGGAGGGGACTTCCACCACCTCCGAGGGATCAACGAGATCGAGAACCGCGCAGCCGTACTTCTTCTTGATGAGCTCCGCCGACTCGATCGGCGTGCGGAGCCCGATGGAGATGTCGTTGGTCACGTGTATCCCCCCTATCGAAAGAACGGAGGAATAGGCGACGCCGCCTTCGAGGTACACGATGATATCGATGGTACCCCCGCCGATATCCAGGAGGGCGACGCCGAGCTCCATCTCGTCCCTGGACAGGACGGCGTCCGCGGCGGCCAGGGGATTGAAGACGATGTCGCGGTACTGAAACCCCGCCTTCTCCACCGCCTTGATCATGTTCATGATGCTCGATATGACGCCCGTCACGATGTGGACCTCCGCCTCGAGCCGCACGCCGTTCATGCCTATCGGGTCCTTGATGCCGATCTGGTCGTCCACGGAAAATTCCTTCGAGAGCACGTGGAGAATCTCCCGGTCCACGGGTATCACCACGGCCTGGGCGGCTTCTATGACCCTCTTGACGTCGTGGGTCATGATGATGCGGTTCCTCCCCGAAACGGCGACGACGCCGCGGGAGTTCTGCCCCTTCACATGCTGGCCGCTGACCCCCACCACCACGTCGGCGACCTCGTACCCCGCCATGAGCTCGCCCTCGTCCACTGCCTTGGCGATCGCGGCGGTGGTGTTGTCGATATTGACGATGACGCCGTTCTTCAGGCCCTTCGACGGGGTGACCCCCACGCCGATAACCTCGACCTGGTTGTTATCGTTCATGGTGCCGATGACCGCGCAGGTCTTCGTGGTGCCGATGTCCAGTCCAACCAGTATATTTTCCATGCTCCGCTCCTGAGTCCTACCTGATGATTGCCGCGTGATCGCCCAGGACCACCTTTCCGGGCTTGCGTTTCGCATGATCGCAGATCCCGATGAGGTGCCTCAGGGTCTTGAAATCCCCGATGAGGGGTCTCATGACGAACTCCGTCCTCCTACCCCGGGCATAAATCCTGAGCCGGCCATCCCCGACATAAATCTCCGAAATCTCGCCATAGGTCAATGGATCCTGCTTCTTCACCCGGGCCAGGAGGTCCATGACGCCGCGAACCCCCGCGGGAACGCCGGTCCCGGTGAGATCCGCTTCACCGAGATGCAGGACGGGAACCCCGGCCGCGTGGACGTCATTTTGTGAAAGAATCCTCCCATCGGCGTCGACCTCGCAGATCAGGACGCCCCTCCCCGCCGGAGCCGTCAGGATCATCTCGGGCGTCCTCTCCTCTACCGTCACCACAAGCCTGTCGCCCGATCCCTTCACCCGGTACGAAGCGATAAAGGGGTTCTCCGCGAGGGATTGCTCCAGGGAGTCGACATCGATGATGATCCCCTCCCCGGTGGCCTTCAGGCGCGCCCCCCGGATTATATCATACTTCGATAGCAGCGTCAAGCCCCTGAACTCGATCGACCTGACGCTTCGAATGTCTTCCGCGAGAAGGCCCCCCCCCGCGAGGATCAATCCCGCGGCAACGAAAGCGAATGCAGGCATCGCGCGTCGCATGGTCAGGAGCCCCTCCTCTTGATCTCTTCCAATATATATGGTCCGAACTTGTAGATATCGCCGGCCCCAAGCGTGAGGACGATGTCGTCCCCGCGCAGAACCGGCACCACGGTGGACGCGATCTCCCCGGAGGAGCCGATCAGGATCGCTTCGCGGCCCTCGTGCCGTTCCAGGGAGTCCAGTATAAGCCGGGATGACACCCCCTCGATCGGCTGTTCCCCCGCGGGATAGATCTCCGTCATGTAGAGAAGATCCGCGCCGGCGAAGCACTGCCCGAATTCCTCGCAGAGCATCCTGGTCCGTGAATAGCGGTGGGGCTGGAACACCACGACGATGCGGCGGCCCAGGCTCTTCAGCGCCTCGAGGGTCGCCCGGATCTCCGTGGGATGGTGCCCGTAATCATCGTACACCGCCACGCCCCCCGCTTCGCCCACGAGCTCGAGGCGCCGGTGAACGCCCCGAAATTCCCGGAGACCCCCGGCAATGGTCTCAACATCCATCCCTAGTTCCTGGGCCACGGCGATGGCGGAGAGCGAGTTCACCACGTTGTGGTTCCCCAGCTGTCGGAGAGCGAACACGCCCAGGGGGCCGTTTTTATAAAGGCAGCGGAAGCGCATCATCCCCCCCTCCATGGCGATGTCAGTCGCCCTGAAATCCGCGTCCTCCGAAAGACCGTAGGTGTAGTGAGGCCTCTCCACCAGGGGAAGCAGCTCCCGGACCGTGGGGTCGTCAGCGCAGAGGACGGAGTAACCGTAAAAGGGAATGGTATTGATGTATGTCAGAAAGGCGTCCTTCAGTCCCTGGAAGTACTTGTAGTGGTCCAGGTGGTCGGCGTCGATATTGGACACGATGCCTATGCAGGGCAGGAGCTTGAGGAACGATCCGTCGGACTCGTCCGCCTCGAAGACCATATATTCGCCCTCGCCCACCCTCGCGTTCGACTTGAAGTCAAGGACCTTGCCCCCTACCACGGCCGTGGGATTGAACCCGCCGTGCCAGAGAAGGTAGGAGAGCATGGAGGTAATGGTGGTCTTCCCGTGAGTCCCGGCGACGCCGATGCCGTGCTTCATCCGGACAAGATGGGAAAGCATCTCCGAGCGGTGGATTACCGGTATGCCGCGCTTCCTTGCCTCGAGAAGCTCCGGGTTCTCCGGGGCGATGGCGCTCGAGGTGACCACGACATGGTAATCGTTCATGTTGTCCGCGGCGTGGCCGATGAAGATCCGGGCCCCGAGGGACGCCAGGCGCCGCGTCTGCTCCGATTCCGCGAGGTCGGAACCCGACACCTTGTAGCCCAGGTTGATCAGGATCTCGGCGATGCCGCTCATGCCGATGCCGCCGATCCCGATGAAATGCATTTTTCGTGATTTCCTGAACATTCTATTTCCCGTTCCGGTTTGCTTCCGGGGATTTCACTTCCCCGCCTTCAGCCCGAGACGCGGGGCCCGCGGCTCTCCCGCCCGTTTCCTCGAGGACGTCGCGCACGATCAGTTCCGCCGCGTCGACCATGGCCGCCGCGAGGGCCTTTTCGGACATCTGCCTGAGGGCCCTCGGGTTGTTGAGGAGGTCCCGCAAAATCGGCATCACCGTTTCCGCCACGGCGTCCTGGTTGCGGATCTTGATCGCCGCTCCGGCCTCCACGAACTCGTCGGCGTTCTTCTCCTGGTGCCCGTCCGCAGCGAAGGGATAGGGTATCTGTATCGACGGCACCCCCATGGCCGCGAGCTCCATCATCACCCCCGAACCGGACCGGGCGATGGCCAGGTCGGCGGCCCGGTAGGCCAGGCCCACCCGGTCGATAAAGGGAGAAAGGTAGATGGATCCTTCCTCGATCTCGCGCTGGATCCTCTCCCTGTAATCATCGAAGGAGAGATCACCGGTGCTCCATATGAAGCCGACGCTTGTGAGCTCATCGGGGTAATTCTTCTTGAGATTGAACACGAGTTCGTTGATGCTCAGGGCGCCCTGGCTCCCGCCGATCACGAGAATCACCTTCTTGCTGTGCACCAGGTGGAAGGCCCTGCGGGCCTCGTCCCTCAGCACATCCGCCATG
>CAZKPR010000024.1:0-11699 GCA_964554685.1 uncultured Leptospirales bacterium
ACTCCGGCCTCGGGCGAGGAAATCCCGGGCATGCCCGGCATAGACGGCATGGCGAAGACCCACCAGGGATTCCTCGAGATGTCGAACGTGAAGGTCGTCGAGGAGATGGTGAACATGATCGTGGCCCAGCGGGCCTACGAGGTGAACTCCAAGGCGATACAGACCTCCGATTCCATGCTGGCCACGGCCATAGGATTGAAACGATAATGACGCGCCTGTTCCTCGCGATACTTTTCACGTTGACTGCGGCGGGATCGGCCTTTCCATCGGAGGTTGAGTTGTACCTTGTTCCGCGCGTCGAACGGGGGGAGGCCGATCTCTTGATCTCCGATATCGCGATGATAAAAGGGAGCGGTGAATCAGCGGCGCGGATCGGCTCCCTGGCCATCGATCCGCGGTTCCATGCCGACGGGTACCTCGACCGAAGCGACATCACGGAGGCCCTCAGGGCGGGGGGAGAGGAGATGGTCCGGATCCACGGCGCCGGGGTCCGTGTGGCATCCATCGAAGGCGGGGGAGCCCATTCCCGCGGCGCCACCGTTGTGCGCAGGGGCGCCGTCGTGACCTTCCGGGCCGTGCGGGGCAATGTTATTGTCGAGACCAGGGGCACCGCCATGGGAGACGGCGCGGAGGGCGAGATCATCCCCGTGCAGGTAAAGGGGAAGACGGTTTCCCGGGGCAGGGTGGTGGACGAACGGACCGTGGAGCTAGCGCTATGAAAAAGGCCTTCCTGGCATACGTGCTGCTCGTGGCCTTCGGGTGCCTGCTGAACGCCAAGTCGATCTGGCGCGACCGGAACCCCTACGCCTCGGAGGGGGACATCAACGTCGGCGCCGTGGTCCTGGTCAACATCAACGACATATCCGACATGACCTTCACCGTTTCGACGAGCGACCGGAGCGACGGGACGGTTTCCTCAAACCCGGACATGACGATCACCGGCTTCCTGCCGAAAGTATCCGCGGACCGGAAGATCCGCAGCGACAACAGCACGAAATTCAGCGGCAAGGGGAAGATGTCGCTATCCATCGCCGCCAGGGTCCTGGAGCGCGTGGGGCCCCTCTGGAGCGTGGCGGGGAGCCGCACCTATTCCTTCGACGGCGCCGCCACCATCATCACCGTGACGGGGCTGGTCGACCCGGCCCTGGTGAAGGGGCGCACCGTGGACTCCGGGAACGTGGCGGACCTGACCATGGAGATCCGGGGAGTGAAGAGGGGCGTCCAGATACAGCGCGCGGCGCCGGGCGAGGGAGAGACCGCTGACGCGACGCTGACGGAGCAGGAAAAGCAGAGGATCATCGTGGATTATCTGCAGAAGATGCTGGGAGAGCTCACGCGATGAGATGCCATCGACACATCATGAAGATCGCCCAGGCGGCGATTACCGCCGTAATGCTACTCGCGACGGTTCCGGGGCTTCACGCCCAGGTGTCAGTGAAGCTGAAGGACATATCCTTCATCGACGGCCTGAAGGAGAACCAGCTCTACGGCTACGGCCTCGTGGTGGGCCTCCAGGGGAGCGGGGACACCAGGCGGTCCCCCATGACGAAGTCATCATTGCAGAACCTGTTAAAGACCCTGGGCATGGAGGGTGACGACATCGCGGCGGTCAACACGGCGGCCGTGCTCATCACGGCGCGCCTTCCCGCCTTCGCGTCCGTGGGCGACCGGATCGACGTCACGGTCTCCTCCATCGGCGACGCGAAGTCCCTCGAGGGGGGGATACTGGTACAGTCGCCGCTTCGGGGCGCCGACGGCCAGATCTACGCCGCGGCCCAGGGGCCCCTGGCCGTGCCGAAATCGCCGGGAAACCGCCGGGGCGTCACCACCGTGGCCGCGGTGGCGGGCGGCGCCCTCGTGGAGCGCGCGGTCGAGCCCGAGGTCGTGAACGTGGTGACCGGGGATGAGAATGACAAGGCGCGCTATCTCTTCCTGGTTCTCAAGGACTGGGATTACACCGTGGCGGACGCGGTCATCAAGGCCGTGGCCGCGCGTTATCCCGCGTCGGAGCCCGCCATCGCCCGGGGAGGCGGGAAGATACGGATCAAGATCGCCGAGGACGTGAGCCTGCCGGAATTCATATCGACGATCGAAAACATCGAGGTCGCGCCCTCGGACCGCGCGAAGGTGGTGGTGAACGAGCGCGACGGCACCGTCGTCACGGGGGGCGGGGTGCGGGTATCGGCCGCCATGGTGAGCCGCGAGGGGCTCACCGTGGAGATCCGGGGAACCGGGGGCAAGGGCGCCGCGGCGGAGATACGCGACGTCGCCACGGTGAAGGACCTTGTCGACGCCCTGAACGCCACGGGGGCCGCCACGTCGGACATAATCGCCATACTGAAGGCCCTGGAGACGTCGGGGGCGCTCCACGCCGAGCTGATCGTGAGGTAGTCAATGGACGCGAAGGGAACCACGCCATTATCCGCATACGGACTGACGGACAGGGAATTCATCGAAAAGCTGGTGAAACCGCCGAAAAACCGGCAGGGGGAAACCGGTGGCGCTTCATTCAGAGACGCCCTTGATTCGGCGGCGGGGCTTTCGGGTCCGCGCGCAACCGGGACGACATCGAAAAAGGCCGAGGACCGGCGCCTCCGGGACGCCTGCGTCGAGATGGAGTCCCTCCTGGTGGGAAAGATGCTGAAGGAGATGCGCAAGACCGTCCACAAGAGCGGCTGGATCAACGGCGGCTTCGCCGAGGAGATATTCGAGGACATGCTTTACGACGAATACGCCCTGAGCCTCTCGAAGAACTCGAACCTCGGCCTGGCGGACATGCTCTATACGCAGCTGAGCCGTAAAGGGTAGGGCGTCCCGCTTCCTAACGGCAGGGATGCCCGTACTTCCTCATCGTCACGGGGCAGTGGCGCTCAAGGTCCCCGTCATCGAGCACCAAAACCGATGCGGGGGCGCCATTCTTACCCGGCGTTTCAATTTCAACGTTATTGTTTTTCCCGCACCGTATCCTGTCCGTTGCCACGAGAAATCCCGCCGCCTCCCGCGCCGCGTCCACCGGGGTGATGTCGCCGTTCTTCACGGCCTCCCGGTAGCGGGGGGGATCCGAAGTCTCCCATTCATGTATCCTGGCAAGTTCATGCTCGGTCTGGCAGATGTAGAGCCTGATGACCGGGTCCAGGGATGTTCCCGGCCCGGCGGCCGCGAGGACCGCAATGAAGAAAAGGCCGAAGGTTACGAGTAAAAGGCGCATCATGATGGAATCCGTGCGGCGGCGGCGCGGGACGACACGCGTTATCCCGCCGCCGCGGCGCTCCGGGCCTCCACGTTTTCGCAGGGGGCCCTAAAAGGAGTAGCCGAGATAGATCGAGGCCGCGACGGCATTGGCCGACAGGGACTGGAAGATGTAGTAGTAGTTCGCCTCGAAGCCCAGCACCAGGCCCATGCCGAAGGTGTGGGATATGCCCACGCCGGCTCCGGCGACCAGGTCGAAGGACGATGACGAAAAGCCCTGGACCAGGATCGCCGAGAGGGGCTGTCCCGGGTCCCCCGTGGGTATCAGTTTGAGGCGCTGTGCGCTCTTTCCAGATGTGTAGGAGAAGCCGGCCCCGGCGCGGAGGTCAATGTCGATATACTTCGTGGCGAACCGGTACATCGGGGAGGCCACCACGGGGAGGATGCTGATCGAATCGGTCGAGTACTTCATGTCCGGGCTGTAGTAGTAGGACGCGTGGAGGTCCACGCCGAAACCCTTCACGATGTAGTTGTACTGGAATATGAAGGTGCCCCCGAAGCCGAAGTTGAGCCCCTTGCCCGGTCCGTCGATGATCTTGATGCCCCCTCCCCCGAGGGCGAAGTGGACGTGGCGGTTCAGGCGGTCATCGATCGTCATGGAGACGGTCCCTTTCCCGACATTCTTTTCATCCTTTTCAAGGGTGAGCTCTTTTATGAGGGCGGTCTTGATGACGCGGGGCCTCCCGGTCGCGCCGTCGAGAATGGTGATCTCATCGCCGCTTCGGGACTCCAGGGCACCCCTGAGTATGGTGCCGTTCTTCAACACCACCGTGGCGGCCGAAGCCGCCGCATGGCACATGAACAACAGCGCAGTAATGGCCAGGGCCACGCGGGCCCCTCGTGAAAACGATCGTGCGGCAATGCGCGGTGATGGCACGGAATGGGATGATTTCATTATACCTTCCTGTTCTTTCCTTTGATGGATGATTATTGTATTCCCGGCGGGACTTTCATAGTCCCGCCGGAAATACTGCGTTCATGGGCGCTCCGGGGCCTCCTACCAGTTCAGCTCAGATTTGCTGGAATACGATGAGAAATTGGCCCAGGTGTTTTCGACCGTGGTGGTGCGCTGGGCCCGCGACGGCCCCTGGCAGTTGATCTTGAGGGCCTTCCAGTAGCGGTTTGAACCCGGGTCCGTGGAGGGCACGGAGATCTGCTCCACCAGGCCCAGGGAGTCGAAGACCCGCATGGTCACGGGATAGTCGTGCCACGACCCCGTCGAAGTGTACTTGTGCACCGTGTAGGTGTAGATGCCGTAGTCGTAGCCGGACCCGTAGCCGAAGAGGTTGATCGCCTCGGGTCCGTAGCCGTCGGTGTCGTCCTGCACCAGGCTCGTGGTGGAGGAGGTGCCGCTCGGGTCGGCGCCGGAGAGATAGCGCCCCGTGTTCTCGTTCCATGATTTATGACCTGACCAGTAGACATGGAAACGGTTGGTCGGCGCGCCGTCCCAGCGGCTGTCTCCCGTGTCGGCGTTGTCCGTGGGGCCCACGACGTGCAGGTCGTAGTCGCGCGGGTTCGGCCCCCACTGCACGATGACGCGCACGTGGGGCTCCACCAGTATCTCGCAGAGGGCGTAGCGCGTGTTGGTGGTGCTGTAGGTCTCGCCGTCTGTGCCGTCCGCGATAATGTTGTCGAAGGTGAGGTCGAAGTACCCCAGCTTGCTGAAGACCAGGGTATAGGCCCCCGGATCGAGCGAATCCGTCGTGAACGTGGCGCCAGAGGGAGTCAGGGTATCCACGATGTTGCCACTCCAGTCCTTAATCACGATGGTGGCCCCGCTGATGTCGGCGCCGGTGTTGGCGTCCACGGTGCGGCCCGCCAGGGCCTCGGCCGTGGCACCCGTGGAGACCAGGTAGATGATCCCGATATCGTTGAGCGTCCCCGCCGTGGAGCTGATGTTGCCTCGATTGGTGCTGTGGTAGCCCGATGCGCTCACCTCGACCTCGTAGGCCAGGCTGCCGATGGGTACGTTGCTGAAGGTGAATTCGCCGTCCCCGTCCGTGGTCTCGTCGTCCACGTACACGTGTCCCGAGGTCCGGTACAGGGTCACCGTCGCGCCGGCCACCTCGTTCTTCGTGGTGTCCAGCACCTTGCCGGTGATGTGTCCCACGACGGTGATGCCGTCCGAGGCGGCGCCCCAGCCGCTCCAGTTGCCCGCGGCGTCGCGCGCTTTCACGCGGGCGTAGTAGGTGGCGCCGTCGCTCGGGTCGATCGTGTAGGTGTAGTTCTGCGCCGTGCCCACCGACGCGCCGTCGGCGCCGCCGTACACTATTGTGGAGAAGCCGCTGTCGCTCGACACCTGTATCTTGACCTCCGCGACGTCGCCGCCGTTGGTCCACTGGAAGTAGAGGCTCAGGTCCTCGTCGTAGACCTTGCTGTCGTCGTTTGTCGCCGGGGCGGACGGCGGCGTGGTGTCCACGGTCCAGGTGTGGTTCGTGGAGCTTCCCGTGGCCTGCCAGTTGCCCGCCAGGTCGCGGCCGATGACGTACAGGGTGTGGCTCGTCTGGGAAAGGCCGCTCAGTTGAATGTGCGTCGCCACGGCAGTGGTCGCGCTCCAGTCGCCGCCGTCAAGCTTGTACTGGTAATGCGTGACCCCCGCGCCGCCCACGGTGATGTCGGTCGTGGCGTAGTTGGCCGGGTTGGGGGGCGTGCCCGAGAGGATGGCAGTGGGAGGCGTCAGGTCCACGGTCCAGGAGTGGGTCGTGGGGCTGCTTGTTGACTGCCAGTTGCCGGCGGAATCCTTCGCGATGACCTCGATGGTGTACCCGCCCTCGGTGAGGCCGCTCAGCTGGATGGTGCTTGCCGAGCTGATTTCGCCGCTCCACCCGCCGCCGTTCACACGGTAGTCGTAGGCCACGACGTCCGTGCCGCCCACGGTTATGTCCGTCGTGGTGGCGTTGGTGGGGTTCGACGGGGTGTTCGAGAGCACCGCGGTCGTGGCCGTGAGGTCGATGTCCCAGGCGTGGGTCGTTGCGCTTCCCGTGGCCTGCCAGTTGCCGGCGCTGTCCTTGCCGATGACCTCCAGGGTATGGGGGCCTGCCGCCAGGCCGCCCGCGATGATGTGTGTCCCGAGATCGGAGACCTCGCCGCTCCAGGCGCCGCCGTCGATCCGGTAGCTGTAGCTCACCACGTCGGCGCCGCCCACGGTGACGTCAATGCCCGTCTGGTTCGTGGGGTCCGGGGGCGTGCCCGAGAGCGTGGCTGTCGGCGGCGTGATGTCGATGGTCCAGGGATGCGACGTGGCGTCGCCGAAATCCTGCCAGTTCCCCGCCGAGTCTTTGCCCACGACGTAGAGCGTGTGGCTCCCCTCGGACAGGCCGGCGCGGATTATATGCGTGCCGATGGCGGTTTCGCCGCTCCAGGCCTCGCCGTCGATCCTGTACATGTAGGCCTGTACGTCGGTGCCGCCCACGGTGACGTCGATGGACTGGCTGTTCGTAGGGCTGGCGGGCGTGCCGGAAAGCGTGGCCTCCGGCGCCGTGAGGTCAACATCCCATGAATAGCTCGTGGGGCTTGCCAGGGACTGCTCGTTCCCCGCCTGGTCGCGTCCCACGATGTCCAGGGTGTGGGAGTCCTCGGTGAGCCCGCTCAGGTTGATGGGGCTACCCTGGGCGTTCAGGCCGCTCCAGGCGCCGCCGTCGAGGCGGTACCGGTATGACACCACGCCGGTGCCCCCCACGGTGAAGGTCGGGGTGGTGTCGTTGTCCGGGTCGGGGGGCGTGCTGGTGAATGATGCCGTGGGGGGCGAGATGTCCACGGTCCAGGAGTGGGTCGTGGCGTCCACCTCGGCCTGCCAGTTCCCCGCCTCGTCCCTGCCGATAACGTAGATCGTGTGGGACGACTCGGAAAGGCCCGAGAGCTGGATGTTGGTCGACACCGCGATCTCGGACCCGTAGCCACCGGCGTCAAGCCTGTACTTGTAAGCCACCACGCCGGAGCCCCCCACGTCGATGTCCGTGGACTGGCTGTTCGTCGGGTTGGCCGGCAGGTTGTTCAATGACGCGATGGGAGGATTCACGTCGATCTCCCAGGTGTGCGACGTGGCCGAACCGGTATCCTGCCAGTTGCCCGCCTGGTCGCGCCCGATGACGTCGACGGTATGGCTTCCCTCGGCCAGGCCCGCCGCGGTGATGGGCGTGCCCGAGGCGATCTCGGCGCCGTATCCCCCGCCGTCGAGCTGGTACCGGTAGGCCACCACCTGGGCGCCCCCCACGCTGATATTGATCGACTGCACGTTGGTCGGGTCCGTAGGCGTGTTGGAGAGCGACGCCGTGGGCGCCTGGGTGTCAACGGTCCAGGTGTGGGTCGTGGGATCGCTTTCCGACTGCCAGTTTGCCGGGAAGGCGTTGTCCGCGCCGATGACATCGATAGTATGTACGCCGTCGGCGAGGCCGGCCAGGACGATGTTGTCGCCCACGTCGAACCCGTCGAAGCCGCCGAGCCACGCCCCGCCGTCGACGCGGTAGCGGTATGCCGTGACGTTCGTGCCCCCCACGTTGATGTCCGTCCCCGTGACGTTCGTGACGGAGGCCGGGAGGCCGGAAAGCGTGGCCGTGGCCGCGGTGAGGTCTATGGTCCAGTCGTATTGCGTGGGCGAGGACTGCCAGTTCCCCACGCTGTCCCTGCCGATGACGTAGATGGAATGTGAGCCCTCGACAAGGCCTGCGGCGGTGATGTTGGTGTTCATGTCCGACACCTCGGCGCTCCATGGGTCGCCGTCGATGCGGTAGCGGTAGGCCGCCACGTCCGCGCCGCCCACGTCGATGTCGATGTCGGTCTGGCTGGTGAGAAGCGGCGGCGTGTTGGAGAGGGTCGCCGTGGGGGCCGTGATGTCGATGGTCCAGGTGTGGGTCGTCGGGTTCAGCTGGCTCTGCTCGTTGCCCAGGTCGTCCTTGGCGATAACCGAGATGGTATGGGCCCCCTCGGCCAGGCCCGAGAGTTCAATAGGGAAGGCGATTAAAATGTCTCCCCCGTAGCCGCCGCTGTCTATTTTATATCTGTAGCTATTTACGTCGGTGCCGCCCACGGTGATGGTCGTGCCCTGGTTGTTGGTTGGGTTGGCCGGTGTGGTCAAGGGGTCTAGTACCGCCGTGGGGGGGGTTATGTCGATGCTCCAGGCATAGGTCGTGGCGTCGCCCTCGGCCTGCCAGTTCCCCGCGGCGTCCCTGCCGATGATGTAGATAGTGTGCGCTCCCTCGGCGATGGCGGATCGCTCGATATGCTCCGACACGGCGGTCTCGCCGCTCCAGGCCTCGCCGTCGATCTTGTACTTGTAGGCCACCACCTGGGCGCCTCCCACGGTCATGTCAATCGACTGGTCGTTCGTGGGATTGTTCGGCTGTCCCGAATAGGTGGCCGCGGGGGGAGTGAGGTCCACCTGCCAGTCGAAGGACGAGGCCTCGGGGAAGGTCTGCCAGTTGCCCAGGGAGTCCTTCCCCACGGCTTCGAGGGAATGCACGCCCTCGGCGAGGCCGGCGGCGGTGATGTTGTCACCCACGTCGATCTCGTCGCTGTAGGGGCCGCCGTCAAGGCTGTACTTGTAGGCCACTACGTCGGTGCCACCCACGTCGATGTCGATGGAGGTGACGTTCGTGGGGTTCGCGGGCGTTCCCGAGAACTCCGCCACGACGGGGCCGCGTCCCAGGAAAACACTCGTTTTCTGAGGGGAAATTGCATTGCCGTATTTGTCCGCGACATTTTCCACCACCAGAGTGTATGGGTCGCCGTGTACCATGTCATTCGGATCTATCCCGTTCACCGTGAGGTTCACCGTGAGGTTGTCGCTTTCAAGGTCAGCGGCAATGACTTGCACGTTGGGATTTTCGCCGGTACCCTGTATGGTAAAATTTGCAATAGTAACGGCCGAGGCGGCGTCCAGGGCCATCGATTTGTCCTGGAAGACCACGCGGACGTTCGTGTGGGTCGTGGCCGTCACCGTGGCGATGTCGGGTGCCGAGTCGTCCGGGGTGAGGACCCCGCTGGGGATGTAGATCCCCTTGTCGTTCCTGTTGTCCAGGTACTTCTTGAAGATGTTGCTGTTGCATCCCGCGAGCGCCAGGGACGAAAGGGCAAGGGTGATGGCGATAAAGAATTTATTGGCGGTCATTGCTCGGTTTCCCCCTGTGTAATATACGAACTGCTTGTCGTATTGATTGGGCTTGATTAAATGATTTCGTGTCTGTCATTGCCTTGTTGCTTTTCGTATTTTGAAAAGAGACAAATTCATATTTTTTTCTACTTTAAGTTATAAATTATATATCGTCAGGTCAAGAAAAAAAATCCATCCGAGTGGGTTTTAAATTATTAAAAATACTTGCCTTTTCATGGTGAAATCAGTATTATTATTATAAATTTTAATATACATCGAATCGTATTTTGAAAATAATAATTTTGAAGAAGGAAAATATCCGATGTGTCAAAGTATTCTATTTTTTACTTTTATTCAGCTTTATAACCAATATTTACTCAATAGAGAAGAAAACTAAAAATTAGTTATAAAATGTCAATAAAAAAACTGGACACTAATCAGAATATTTATCGTTAGTATAAACATGAATGCGATAGTTATCGGTCAGCACCTTAAGAGTTGGTAACAATCAGTAATAATGAAGATCATCCATCATAAGCGCACTAGCAATGTCATGAAACTGAGGCAGCACACATCGGCCAGGTTGTCATGTTCGTAATGAAGCGATCCCAATTCTGCTTATTCGCGATCATCGCCGCATTGCTCATAGCCGGATGTGACAGCCGTTCCAGCAGGGTGAAGTATCTCGTGGGCGATGATTCACTTCATGGCTACTTCTCCCTTGAGGCGCGATCCGTCACCATCTACTCCTCGCCGGAGGACAAGCAGGCGGGGAGGATCGAATGCCGCCTGCTTGACGACGAGTACGAGGTCTTCGCCAGGATGTTCCGCGTTCTCGACGATGACGCAATAGAGGAGGCGTATCGCGCAAAGGGATCGTCGAAATTTTCCCCTGATTTTATTAAGAAAATCATGTCCTCTGATGACGGCGAATTCCATCCCGCCAGGGATACCGCACGGCCCCTGGCGGGACTCCGCGTGGCCATCGATCCGGGGCACAGCGCCGGCTCAATGGAAGAGGCGGAGCGGGAAGGCAAATACATACGCATCTTCACCCCGGAAGGCGAGAAGCTGAGCTTTTTTGAGGCGGCACTCAATCTTGCCACGGCCAGGGTCCTGAAAGAGATGCTTGAGCGGGACGGAGCCACGGTGATGCTTACCCGCACGAAGGGGGAGCAGGTCTACCCCGTGCCCTTCGGCGCTTGGGCAAAGAGGAACTTCCGGAGCGCCGTGAGGGAGAAGGAGCGGGACGGCTTCATTACCCCCGCCGCGGCGAAGCGCCTCCTGGCCCGTTCGAGCGACCGCCAGCGGCTGAAATTTTTCAACAGCGAATACGAGATGCCCCACCGGGCCGCGCTCATCAACCGCTTCAGGCCCCACGTCACCGTCCTGGCGCACTACGACGCGCGCGACGCCACGCCCGATTACCGGACCAAGTACCGCCTCATCAAGAAAATAGCGCGGTCCCGGGGCGGCGCCGCTGACCGGATAAAGCGGATCAACGAGGTGGTGGATTCCATCAGCGTCCTTGATGATAATTTCTGCACGGCCTTTGTGCCAGGGTGTTTCCTCCGTGGCGAGCTCGCGAGCATGGAGTCGCGCATCCAGTTTCTTCGCCTGGTGGTCTCGACGGACCTGGAGCGATCGATACGCTTTTCACGACACGTTGTGGAGCACTTCAAGAAGGAGCTCGATGTGCCCCCCTCGCCTGAGACCTTTCCGGGGTCCCGCCTCGTGGGCTTCCGGTCCGGGGGGGTCTACGCGCGGAATCTCCGCATGACCCGCCTGGTGCGGGGCGCCCTCTGCCTCGGGGAGCCGCTCCAGCAGAATAACCTAGAGGAGGCACGACGCCTGGCGGAAATCGGCGAAGGACGAATACCGGAGCGGGTGAGGGAGACGGCCCGGGCCTACCACGGGGCCATACGGGACTACGCCGCAGGGTATCCCGGGCGATGATGGCGGAACGCATGAATACCGGGGTAAAAATATTCGGAAGGCCGAGGATACTCTGCGCCGACGATGATCCCGCGAGCCTCGATCTTATCGGGAAGATACTCGAGGGACGGGGGTACGAGGCGGTCTGCGTGTCAAGCGGCGCCGGGGCCCTTGAGATGCTCCGCCGCAACGATATCGACATGGCCCTCATTGACGTCACCATGAAAGACATGGACGGGTTTTCGATATGCCGTTCGATAAAGAACGACAGGAGAAAATCGATCCCGGTCATCATGATGACCGGCCACCGATCGAAGGAGGACAGGCTCAGGAGCATCGAGGCCGGGGCCGAGGACTTCATTTCAAAGCCGATCGACGCGATCGAGGTCCTCGCCAGGATTGGCATGCTCCTCAGGATAAAGGCCCT
>CAZKPR010000024.1:11709-28309 GCA_964554685.1 uncultured Leptospirales bacterium
ACTTCGCGCGGAAGATCCAGAACTCCCTCCTCCCCTGGGACATCCCGGAAATCAGCGGCGGAAGGGCCGGCTTCACCTACGCGCCCCTCCAGGACATCGGCGGGGATTTCGTCGACATCCTTCACCGGCCCGAGACCGGGGAGCTCGGTCTCTTCATCTGCGACGTGTCGGGGCACGGGGTTTCCTCGGCGATCATCGCCTCGATGGTGAAGATGTCCCTCTCCTCCTGGGGGTCCTGCCTCGACTCGCCCGCGGAGCTCCTGGCCCAGATACGGCGCTCCCTCATCGACAAGATAGGGGATAACTATATCACCGCCTGTGCCTGTCACATCAACCTTGAGACAGGAAGGATGCTGACCGCCTGCGGGGGTCACCCGCCCATTATCGTTGCCGGGAGGGACGGAGTAATTCGCGAGGTCAGGGGACGGGGCAACGTCATTTACGGCTTTATCGAGCCCGGGTGGGAAGAGGTCGAGACGGCCCTGCGCCCGGGAGACAGGGTCATCCTCTACACCGACGGCGTGTTCGAATCCCGGAGCGGGGGCATCTTCTTCGGCCTCGATCGGCTGAAGGACCTCATCCGGGAGAATCAGGGTCTCGCGCCCGGGGAGCTCAGCAACGCCGTGTACGACGCGGTCCTTGATTTCGTGGGGGAGGGGGGCCTCTATGACGACTTCACACTCCTGGCTTTTGAGTACGAGGGTCCCAACGGCCCTGTTGATCGGAGAACTGGACGTGGACGCCGGGAGGGGGAGCGATGAAGATAATATTTCATGAGAAGTATTACAATTCAGATTATTCCCATGATCCCGCCGCGGCACCGGGGCGCCTGGACGGAATCATGGAGGCCCTGGGATCGGGGAATCGTCACGAGATAATCCGTCCTGAACCGGCCTCGGAGGAAGATATCCTCAGGGCCCATGGCCGGGACCACGTCGCCCGCATCCGCGGGAATTCCCGTCTCTACGAGATGGCGTCCCTGGCGTCGGGGGGCGCGATCCTGGCGGCCAGGCGCGCCTTCGCCGGGCATCCCGCCTTCGCGGTCATACGGCCCCCGGGCCACCACGCCTCGGCTGATTCCTGCTGGGGCTTCTGCTTTTTTAACAACATGGCGGTGAGCCTCCTTGCGCTCTTCGCGGAAAAGAAGATAGGTTCGGCGGCGGTACTCGATTTCGATCTGCACACGGGGGACGGGAACATCACTATTCTTGAAGGTCGCGGCGACGGCTTCAGGGTATCGATCCTGAATCCCTACGCGAATGAACCCGCCGCGTATCTTCATGAGATCGAGGAGTGGATGGCGTCGCTCAGGAAGATCGACATCATCGCAGCCTCGGCGGGATTCGACCAGGGCCTCGACGACTGGGGCAATCTTCTCTCCGCTGATGAGTACCGCGGGATCGGGAGGCTCATGAAGGATTGTTCGGAGAGGCTCTGCGCGGGGAGACGCTACGCCCTCCTGGAGGGGGGATACAACCATGACGTCCTGGGGAGGCACGTGAGCGCCTTCTGCGAGGGATTCGAATAAGCTTGATGCACACGTTTTCAGGAAAGGGGAGGGGTCCATGTACAGGATAATCGACGAACGGAACAGGGTGCGCTACGGCTGTATTGACGGGCCCGTTGACTTTAATTACCGCGACTTCCGGCTGATGAATTTTTTCGGGAAGGAAACGGGAAAGCTGAAAAAGCGCCTTGCCTTTCACAAGTTCAATTACCTCGGGATCATCACCGACCGCTTCATCGTGGGCTTTGCAGCCGTCGATCTCTCCTACGCCCACAACGTCTTCGCCTATCTCTTCGACTATGACAGGGGGATACTCTTCGAATACGACGCCGTTGGACCGGGGAACACGCGCCTCAATTTCAACTCCAACCCTGACGAATACGGAATAGACTTCAAAAAGGGGAGGACGCGCCTGCGGCTTGAGAAATCCCATGCCCGGGGATTCCTTTCTTTTTATGGTGACTTCAGGGGGAAGCTCCGGGTTTCAGGCAGGGCGCCCTATGGCCTCGGGTCGCACCGCCCCCTCCGCGTGCTCAATCCCTCGGAGCCGACGCGGTGGACCTTTACGGAAAAATACGGGGGCCTGGTCCCGGAGACCCTGGAGATTGAGTTCGAGGGAAGCCCCCTCCCGTTCGACGGAAGGCAGTGCACCCTGGTCTACGACTGGTCGGGGGGGTACCTGCGCAGAAGGACCGACTGGTTCTGGGCCGCCTTCTCCGGCTTCCAGGGGAGCCGCCGGGTCGGCGGCAATATCGCGACCCTGGTCAATGAGTCCTGCTTCAACGAGAACGCCTTCTGGATCAACGGCGCGCGAACGAGGGTGGCCCAGTGTCGTTTCGATTTCGACATGGAAGATCCGGGCAGGCCGTGGCGCGTGCGTGACGAGGCGGGGAGGGTCGATCTCACCTTCCGGCCCGAGGGGGAGCGAGCGAAGGTCATGAACGCACTCCTGGTGAAAACGGCGTTTCACCAGATGATAGGCTCATTCAAGGGTGTGCTCCGTCCCCATCGGGGAGGGGCCGTGAGGATCAACGGCCTGCGCGGATTCACTGAGTATCACCGGGCACTCTGGTAGGCCCCTATCTGCTCCCGGCGCCTCCCGGTGAGCCGTATATCTCGTGCTGGAGCTTCATCAGGAGTTCGCTTTTCTCCGCGTCCGTGATGTCGCGGTCCTCGAGAATGGGCCTGCTCCGGCGGTAGTACTCGCGGTCCCTTCTGCGGGCTATGAGGGACCTCCGGTCGGACGCCTCCATGCGTTTGACCTCGTCAGTAGGGAAGAACCCGAGCCTGATCTCCCGTATCCGTTTCAACCGTTCCTCCGCGTCGAGGTCCCTGAAATCGTTCTCGTAGAGGGCGATCTTCTCCCCGCAGCGCTGGGCCGTGGTCTGCCACGAATCGATCGTCGCGGCCTCATGGCCCCACATGGATTCCCGGAGGGAGGCCAGGCGTATTTCCTTTTCACGGCCCGGCATTTTTTTATCGGCAATAATGGCGTGCTTCCTAAGGGTGTACTCGAGGCTCTTGATCTCGGTGCCGAATAGAATATCCGCCCGTTCCCTGCCGAATCGCGCTCTCCGGGCATCCTGCATCTCCCGAAGATTCGCGAGGACTTTCTCCGTATCCCGTTCGGAAAACCAGCGAATACGGTGCTTCGCTTCTTCTCGCTGGTTCGCGAGATGCAATCGCGCGATCCCCAGCATGGCGTCGCCGCGGTCCCCGGGTCCCAGGAGGCCGAGGATCGCGTCATTGACGGCCTTCGTCCTCTCTGGTTCCGGAAGCTCCCTGTACTTCACCGCCAGGTGATTCAAAAAGGGTATGGTCTGCCTGGTCACTACCCCGTTTGCAAAGAGAGCACCATGATCGGGGTAGTCGAATTCCCGGCGCGCCATGAAATCCTGGTAATCCTTTGCCGTGATGTCATGGTGGTCCGTGATGATGTTGATCGGAACGGGGTCGGGGAACCGGAAAAGGAAAATGAACGCCATGGCCGCGGCAATGGCCGTGCCTGCGATGATAAAGGCAAGTGGGCGCGGGATATGGTTCATGACGGTCATCAGTCCATGGCACGTCGTAATTATTACACTCTCCGCGGGCCTGTTGTCAACACGTTATCGGTTGCGGAGGATGAAAAAACGATCTGCGCATCAGTCCTTCCTCAACAGGTAGCCGCACCAGCCATCGTGCCTGGAGGAATCCATGAGGCGGAGGCCCCCTGATAAGAACGCATCCTTTACCAGCCCGTCGCGCCCCTCGCTGACGCCGCTGGCGATGAGGCTCCCGCCGGCCGCGACGAGATCGATGAGAGGCCCGAGGTTGCCGAGGATCACGTCCGTGACGAGGTTCGCAAGAACGATGTCGTAGGCGATCCCGGGCCTGAAGGATGCGATATCGGACCGGTGAAGCGCTACGTTGGCGCATCCGTTTTCCCGGATATTGTGGGCCGCGCATTCCACGGCGTGCGGATTGAGCTCAACGGCGTCGACGCGTCCCACGTCAAGTCGAGAAGCGGTGATGGCGAGGACACCGGTGCCGGTGCCGGCGTCGAGGAGGGAGAGCTCCGCGCGGTCCTCCCGGGGAATCCCGGCCAGGCGTTCGAGAAGGAACCGGAGGCAGAGCCACGTGGTGGCGTGCCTGCCGTCGCCGAAGGCGTTGCGCGGCTCGATGGTAACGGTAACGGGCCCCCGCCCCGGGGAGTCGCATGGGGGGCCGCATAGTTCGATCGGTCCGGCGTCATCCATGGAGCCGGCGAAGAGAGGCCCCGTCAGGGGGGTGCCCTTTAATTCCTCGATTCCGCGGATGAGGGGGAAGCCCCCGGGGGTTGGTGCGTAGGGACGGAGCAGATCATCTGTCCCATCCTCGTCGCCGTCGTTGACGATGGTGATGACGATTGAATCCATCCCTGTCCTCGCCGTGTATGATTTATTCGTGATGAGTCTCGATGCGACGCGGGAAAAATCAACCTCAATTTTTTTCTTACGGAGAACCGGAAGGTCAACGGTTCTATCGGCGGGATTAATCGGTTGTGGGAGTATCTTCTGCTTGACGTATTCCAGGAACAATGACCACCATTGGAGTGTGAATGGCGCACCATTCCAACTGGAGGAGACGGGGCCATGGGAGAGGGATCGAGGAAGGCGGGGGAGGGAAGGAAACCGGACCGGCGATCGCCGTCGGACAACATTCTTTATGCCGCGAGGTGCAGGCTCGACCAATTCGATGCCCTGAACAGGGAAAAGACCCTCTTCATCCTTCCCGTGGGCTCCCTGGAGGTCCATGGCTATCATCTCACCAACGACACGGACATGCGCTCCTCCCTCATAATGGCCGAGGGCGCGGCGAAGCGTTTCGCCGCAGCTCACCGCGACTGGACCGTGATGCTCCTTCCCCTCCTCAACATCGGTACGGACGAGCTGCCCCTTCCCGGGAGCATCGAGTTTTCTCCGAAAACGGTGTACCGCGCCCTGGTCGAGTACGCGCGCTCCCTGGAACGGTGGGGTTTCCGGAACCTGATGATCACCAACGGTCACGGGGGATTGCGGCATAACGTGGCCATCGACGACGCCTGCAGGAGCTGCAACCGGAGGTACCGGATGCGCATGACCTCACCCTGCATCCGCCTGTTCCAGGATTTCATATTCGGGAAGAAATTCCGCCTCATCGAAGCGGAGCTGGGGAGGAAGCTCAGGCCCGCCGAAAAGGAGGGTCTCACCGACCTTGAACACGCCGGGGGGTGGGAGACCTCCTTCATGCTCAATGAGGACCGCGACCTGGTATCGCAGGATTACCCCCTCATCGGTTCGTCGCGAATCAGCCTGAAGGCCGGCACCATTCGGATCGCGCGCTTCCTCGAGGGGATCGTCAGGAGGATCCCGGGCCTCCGGGGGATGCTGAATGCCCTGGGCATGCCGCTTGAGGAAGGCTTCAGGTTCATTGTCACCGCCGGAAAGATGTACGACCAGAAGCGGGAGCGCTACACCTACAGCGGGAATCCCGCGGTGGCCTCGCCGGCAATCGGCAGGGCCTGGGGAGCCGCCATGGCGCGTGAGATAACGGCGATAATGGAGGGGGTCTATGTCACCGGGGAAACGGCGCCCTCCACGGTCGTTTCAAACCATTCCGCGCTGTTCATCTTCAGGCGGAATTTTATTCTCGCCGTGACCTGGACGGCCCTGGTTCTTCTCGTTCTCGCGGTCCTTGCCGGGGCGTGGCACATGACTTTCAGATCATAGCCAGGGCCGTCGCCGCGTCATCGGCACCCGCCCGGGGAGGTCCGTTCATGACAGGAAGAAGAAGCGCCATGTCCATGGCAATGCTCGCGGGTATGACGGCGATCGCCGTTTGGATCGGTGACCTCACGGCGCAGCAGGCCGCGGGTGTGCCCGCAATCAGGGTCAGAAAAGCGGTTCATGGGTGCAGCGGTTTCGACGACGCCGTTTCGATCCATCCCGATCGATACGTGCCGGGGACCGGTCCCCGGGGTGACCGCACGCCGGTGATCTACGACATCGAAAAAGACTCACTTGTCGAGCTCGGTGATCTCGACGGCCTGCCCGGCCTGCCGGTCCCTCCCGAGGTGCCGCCGGCATCGGCGGACCGCTACGCCGCGAGCGCCCTGAAACTACGCGGCGATTACTGGCGCTGGAGCGATCGCAAGCTGGTGCTCTATTCGCCGGAGCGGAATATCGCGGGAATCGTCTACACCAGGGTTGAGGAGAAGAAGACCCTGCCCGGGAACCCGCCCTGCGGCACCTGCGGCGGCGCCACGGAATTGATCGAGAAGTATCATCGCTACTACTGCCGCTCCTGCAGGGCATACGTGCCGGAGAAGACGTACATTTCCGAGGTCCACTCATACCTCTTCGCGGCCTGTGACCTCAAGGCGCGCAGGATCGCGTGGACCGCTCCCCTCGAGCTGGACGCCTCGAATCCCTTCGAGCAGAAGGGCGTTGGCCCCATTGGCGTGGATCCCTCGGGAAGTTATCTGTATTATGCAAATATGGTCCATTTTTACCGCCATAACCGCTCGAGCGGCAATATTCTGCTCTACCGCTTCAACATCAAGGAAAGGAAGGTCGACCGCCGTCACCGGGTCGAGGTTCCGGTCCGTATTCGCGAGGGATCGGCCGGCTCCTACAGCATCCACGCCGTGCCTTCGGCGGACATGACGCGGGTACTCTTCTGGGAGTATGATGAGGCCTCGGAATCAGGGGGTGGGCACCTGAAGAACCCGGCAGCCCGGGGATACGTCGTGGACCCCGATTCGGGGAGCCACTTCCAGATCGCGGTCCCCGTGACGCCCTACGGGAGCGTCTTCGATTTCGAGGGCCGCTACCTCGTCCTGGGGAGCAACCAGGCAGGGACCCTGCACCGCTATGATCTTGCCGCGAAAAAGGAAGTGAAAAAGGTCCAGTCGAAGCGAGGCATCTTCAGGCTGATAATCTCCGGGGATTCCCGCTTTCTCTTCGTGTTCCACAAGAAGGGCGTCGAGGTGCTCGCGTGGCCCGCCATGACCCTGGTGAAGAGTCTTCCCATGTCTGCCGTGCTTCCCGGCGTCTCGGAGCTTCTCGTGTCGGTGCCGATGTACGTGACCGCCCGGGGAAAGTACGCCGCCATCTGCGCGCTCCAGAAGCAGCCGAGCGGTCCCTGGTGGGCATGCGACCGCAGCGGGGGCTTCCAGCTTCTGCAGATCGGGGATTGACGGGGCGCGGCTCCGGCGTCACGGTTCCAGAAGGGCCTCGAGGTGATGCCACAGCTTCACCATGGCGAGGGTGTCCATGCGGCAGTATTCCCGGAGGGCCCGTCGCGTTTCCCTGATCTTTTTCGGGTCCGTTTCCACCTGGAGGCCCTCGAAGGCCGCCATGGCGGAGCCGCCGTCGGCGATGGCGAGGCCATCGTAGCCGCTGCCCGGCACGAGGGCGGGCAGGACCGCCTTGATCGAATAACTCCCCCGCATGGCCGGGGCGTACACCAACTTCCTCTGGAAGGGCACTATCAGGTCCCGGATCCTCCCGATTCGCTCATCGATCTCCCCCTGGAATTCAGGGAAGTCCCGGGCAAGCTCCCTCAGCCGGGTGGTCTCGAAGGCGGCGTGGTAGACCAGGATGTCGCCCCGGGGCGCCGTGTCCCCGAGGAGGCGCGTGATGAATGCGCGACGCGGGTCGCGTCCCTCCCCGGCGAGAAACTCGAAGTGCCGGAGCTCACCGCCGGGGTCCTCCAGGTAGTGAAGCGAATACTGGAAGGGTATCTGCTGGTAGGGCCGCGACTCGTCGTAGAGGGGCACCGCCGGCATGAAGGTTTCGAAGTCCATGAAGAAGAGGGGATAGCGGATTTCCGCCATGAATGACGCCAGCCCCTCGCGGTCCAGGAACCCCTCGCCGCTCAGGTGGCTCTCCACCTGGAGCCGCTGGCCCTTCGTGAGGGGGTAGTCCCGGGGAATATCCTCGAACCGCGTGACGCCGCCGGCGTGGAGATCGAACATCTGTTTCTTCGGCAGGCGGGCAATATCGAATACCGAATCCTCGGGCACGTCCCGCCAGCAGTGTCCGAAGAAATCGCACCGGTAGGGGGAGAAACAGTGCTCCCCGATCATCACCTCCGGCATGCGTTTCCCCCGGAGGACCTTCTTCATTTCTTCGATTCCATCCCGGACGAGATCCCCGTTCTTCCGCGCCTCCGCCAGGACCGACTGCGCGGTGAAGAGAGACCCCGGCTCGAGGTCGCCGCGGCGCACGTAGGCGTTGTTAAGGTGGACGATGGAGATATCCTCCAGGGGAAGACCCGATCCGGTTATGACATGGTACTGGAGCGATGCGTCCATAACGTAGGTCTCGCTCACCGAGGTCGAGGATTTCACCTCGTAGGCCCTCCATCCTGAAGAATCCCTGGCGAGGATGTCCATGATGGAGAGAACGCGCCCGTGCTGGAAGGCGGCCTCGTAGAGTACCGGGGCCCCTTCTTCAATCAGCTTTCTCGTGCGGCGGAGAGATTCCAGGTGGTCCCCCGGGCCCCTTGGCCCCGCGTCGACTCCCCCCGGGAAGAGGTCCCGGGCCCGGAGGCCCACCGCGGTGCCGGTGTCGAAGACCTTCTGGAGCTCCGGGGGCGTCGGGTCGCGCAGTTCGGGATGCTTCCGGTTCAGGTAGAGCGACAGGGGGCACTGGAGCCCCCGGATGAACGTGGATTTGCTCAGGAGGTGGCGCTGCGTTTCCGTTTCCCTCATTTTTCCGGTTCTCCCTGTTCCTCCCAGTCCCAGAAATAATCCTTGTTGGTGAGCTCCCCGGTGTCCTCTTCGGCTTTTTCGGGTCGTCGCACACCCTCGGGGATGTCGTCGGTATGGCGGTGGAAATACTCGATCTGCTCCTCGAGATCCGCGGTCTCCTCCTCCCAGTAGCGGACCGTGCCGAAGTGGGGAAAGGCGGCGGGGAAGGCAGGATCCTCCCAACGCTGGGCGATCCAGGCTGCGTAGCGAATGTAGCGGAGCGCCCGGAGGGGCTCGATCAGGCGGAGCCAGGAGGTTTCAAAATCCCTGAACTGCCGGTAGGCGTCGAGAAATATCCCGCGCTGCCGGAGTCCCTCCCTGTCCCTGGCCGGGACGAGCATCCAGACGTCCTGGACAGCGGGCCCGGAGAGGAAGTCGTCGAAATCGAGGAAGAACCACCCCTCGCTACCATGGAGGAGATTTCCCAGGTGGCAGTCCCCGTGAATGCGGTGGAAGGGGACTCCCTCCCGGAGCGTGTCGTAGAGGACCGCGACCTCCTTCACCGAGGCGGCGTAGCGCTCCCGGAGGTGGGCGGGTAGTATGCCGCGCTCTTCCAGGAAGGCCAGGGGTTCGAGGCCGTACGTTGCGCCCGTGAGCTCGATGCGGTGAGCCGCCTGACGCGCCGCGCCATTGTTGTGAATGCGGGCGCAGAGCCTCCCGAGTATCTGGAGCTGGCCGTCCGTGAGTTCGTCGGGTACCCTACCTCCCGTCCGGGGCCAGATGGCGTAGAGGATCCCCTCGATCTCCCTGAGGGTGCCGCCCCCGGGAAAATCGAGGGGGGCGCAGACCGGTATTTCGTCGTCCCTCAGGTCGAAGAGGAACCGGTGCTCCTCCAGTATCTGTTCGCGGCTCCACCGCCCGGGGCGGTAAAACTTCGCCACGATATGCGATCCGTCATCGATCCTGAGGTCGTAGACCCTGTTCTCATAGCTGTTGAGCGCGAGGCAGTGGCCCGTGGGCCTGAAGCCTCCCGCCTCGATCGCCTGGAGTACGATATCCGGCGTGAGATTGAAAAAGAAATTATCCATCGCATGGGCCCCGGCGGACCGAAGCTCCGGGAAGATGAAAAAGCCTTTATCACCCGATCCTGATAAAGGCTCCCTCGTTCTTCCGGCGTTCAGAGCGCGCCGATACCGGTCTATTTCTTCAGCGTCGCCTTGAGGGCCGCCTCCTTGTAGTTTTTGCTGAATGTGAATTTCGGGACCTTCGTCGCCTTCCTGGGCGCGATCACGATCTCCTCGCCCGTTATGGGATTTCGGCCCACCCGCTCCTTCGTGGCGGGCTTCATCTTGATATGCATCTTGCCGAAGTTGCCCACGGGGACGCGCTCTCCCTTGAGAACGCCGGCATGTATGACGCCGAATATATCATCCATGATCGCCTTCGCCTTGGCCTTCGGCAGCTCATGCTTTTCAGTGATGTATTTGAGTATTGTCTGGGCGGTGAATTTTTCCGGGAGATTGGTTTTCTTCAGCGCTACGGAATTGTTTTCCGTGGATTTTCCATTTGCCTTGACTGTTTTTGCCATTGTACCTTGTCCTTCATGAGAATTTGATCGTCCTTATGGTATTTGCTCCATCAGGCGCGAACTTGTCATCACATATGACATAATACCCGTTGCGTCAAGTATTTTCCTGCCCCGGGCGGCAGGCCGCGATAGCCGACCATGGCACGTCACGGCAAGACAGTCGGTTCCCTGTAGGACACAGGCCCTTCCGTCACTTGAACCCAGGGAGAGCGTGGCGCCCGCGTCGAATTAACTTGACAGGTGATTGTCCATGACGATACTGCTGCTGTTCCGGTCGTGAAGCGACCGCGGCCTGGACCGGGCGAGGGCACCCCGGTGCCGCGGCCGATGCATCCGGAACCACACACCAGGCTAGGAGAACCGACCATGAGTGATCCGAATTGTCCCGATTGTCCCCTCCGCAGGCGATACGACACGAAGCCGTCCTCGCTGCTGGGGCGTTTCTGGCGCTGGCACATCAGATGGTGTCCCGGATGGAAATCGTACCTTGCCGGACTTCCGGTGGATGAGCGCGACGCGATTAAGGAGAAGTACGGGCTGAAGTAGGGGTTTCCGCCGGCACGGGATAATTCATTTGACATGCCTTGAAGGAAACCCCATTGTGATAGGACGCCGCCGCGCGGGGCGGTTATCATGATCTGGGGGTGCGGGCATGAAAATGCGGAAGTTTTTCATTATCGTCGGCGTCATTCTTCTCGCGGGCATCGGGTACGGCGTCTATTATATCGACACGGCCCTGCCGATCGGCAACGGGTACGCGGCCAAGTACCTCTGTTCCCAAACCTTCCTGGCAGGACGGGACCACGACGCGATTTATAACGATGAAGTGCGGCCCACCAATATTCTCTTCGCCCTTGTGAAGCCGTCGGTCGACGTCGCAAACAGGTCGGTGACCGCGCGGGCACTCGGATTCAGAAAGCCCCTTACCGCGGTCTACCGTGAAGGGTATGGCTGCACCCTCGCCGTGGGGGTCTCTCCCGGGGACCTCCGGCGACAGGCTTCGCCTCCGCCGCGGAAACGCCATGATCCCCGTGTGCCCTGGCCAAGGGGAGAACGCGTGGATACCCCCCCGGCGTACCCCGAAGTTGACCGCGCGGCCCTCGATGAGGCCATTGACTGGGCGTTCAGGGAGCCGGGACCCTCGACGAAGCGAAACACCCGCGCCGTGGTGGTGGTCTATCGCGGCGCCATCATCGCTGAGCGTTACGCCGGGGGTATACCCCCGGAGCGTCCCATGATCGGGTGGTCGATGTCCAAGACCGTCACCGCCGCCCTGGTGGGCATACTTTCCGGAGAGGGGAAGCTTGATATAATGAAGCCGGCCCCCGTGCCCCCGTGGCGGGTACCCGGCGACCCCCGGGGCGCGATCACCCTGGACCAGCTCCTCCGGATGTCGAGCGGCCTCGATTTCGTCGAGGTGTACGGCCCCCACAAGGACGCCACGGACATGCTCTACGGAAGCGCGAGCATGGCGGATTTCGCCTCCGCGAAAACAGTGCGCACTCCGCCCGACACCGAGTGGAGCTATTCAAGCGGCACCACGAATATCGTCGCCCGCATCGTGCGGGACGCCACGGGAGGGACCCTCGAGGGAGTCGAGGCCTTCGCCAGGAGCGCCCTCTTCGACAGGATCGGGATGTACTCGGCGGTCATCGAGCCGGACGCCTCGGGGTCCTTTGTCGGTTCAAGCTACATGTTCGCCACGCCGAGGGACTGGGCGCGCTTCGGTTTTCTCCTCCTCAATGACGGGGTGTGGTTCGGTGAGCGCATCCTCCCCTCGGGATGGGTCCGCTACATGAGGACCCCCACGCCCATGGCGCCCCTGGGAGAGTACGGCGCGCACCTGTGGCTCAACGCCGGCCTGGATGAGGATCCGGCCAGGAGAAAGTATCCATCCCTTCCGCGTGAGCTTTTTTACCTGAGCGGGTTCAACGGCCAGGTCGTGGCGGTGATTCCCTCGAGGCAGCTGGTCATCGTGCGCCTCGGCGTCACCCATGACGACTCATGGGACCAGGAGGGATTCCTCCGAAGGGTCCTGGATTCCATAGCGCAGCGGTGATACAAAAGGTGATGGAACATGAAACCGGATACTGACGGCTCGTCCCGCCGCATCTGTCCATGGTGGCTCGGGTTCTTCCTGGCGAGCCCCCTGCGGCGTCTTTACCAGGACCCTGAAAGGATCCTCGGCCCCTACCTGAAGGAGGGGATGAAGGCGGTTGACCTGGGGTGCGGCATGGGTTTCTTCAGCCTTCCCATGGCGAGGCTGGCGGGTCCCCGCGGGCGCGTCATCTGCGTTGACCTGCAGGAAAAAATGCTGCGGCACCTCGCGCGGCGGGCGGCCAGGGCGGGGCTCGGGGGGAGCATCGAACCGAGGCGCGCGCATCCTGGATCTTTCTCCATGGAGGATCTCGCGGGGAGCGCCGATTTCATCCTGATGTTCGCCGTTATCCACGAGGTGGCGGACCGCCGGGGCCTCTTCGCGGAGAGCCGGGACGCATTGAAGAGGGGAGGGCGCGTTCTTGTCGCGGAGCCACGGGGGCATGAGTCGGCCGCGAGTTTCGAATTGACCCTCTCGATCGCCCGGGAAACCGGGTTTGCCGTCATCGGCGAACCTTCTATACGCGGCAGCCGTGCGGCGCTTCTGGAGAAGGCATGACGGGTAAGGACGGGTCAACCCTGTGGCCGTGGAAGCGGGGGGAAGTATGAGGATCATATATTGCGCGGACCTGCACGGCGGCTTCGCCCAGCTCTACCATCTCCTCAAGGAAACCATCGCCGATGTGTACGTGGTCTCCGGCGACATCCTTGACATCCCTTTTTACTCCCTTGAGCAGTCGATGGAGTATTTCGAACTCCAGAACATCTTCCACGGCATGAGGCGCGAAGAAGGAGAGGAGGAGCGCGGCCTCGAAGAGTACGTGGAGGCGCTGCAGGCCGTGGGGGGGCTGAACGAATACCTCCTGGGGCAGGCGCGCCGTTACCTTGAACTCACGGCAACGGCCCGTGATATCATGGAGAACAAGTACCGGATCCTGGAGAATATCTTCAGCACGGAGAACAACGCCCTTATCCTGACGATACCGGGGAACTACGACATGGACCTTTCCTCAACGGCCCTGAAGGATCGCAGCATCCACCTGAAGACGGTCCGTCACGAGGGGGTCCTCTTCGCCGGATACGGCGGCGCAGCGGTGCGCACGCCGGGTTTTCCGGAGTCGCTTCTCGTGCCCTATCGCGGTAAGGCGGAGAAGGACACGGATAGCGAGCTGTACCGCTTCCTGGACGCCTCGAACCCGGACATCATCGTCGCCCACCATCCCGCCCACGGCGTGCTGGACGACATCAGTTACTACGGTTCCTGGGGATCGCCGTCGCTCCGGACCTACTGCGACAACCATCCCGTCCTTGCCTGCCTCACGGGGCACCTCCACGAGAACTGGGGGGTCCGATTCGTCGAGGGGACGCTCTACATGAACCCGTCAAATTTCGGCGAGGTGACGACGCCCCGTGGCGAGACTTCCGAGGGGGGGTTCTTCTACGAGTTCCAGGTGGAAACGAACGCGATACCGGAAATCCTGTTCAGGAAGATCGTCGAGTACAGGGTCTATGACATCGCCGAGTACCTGAAGCGCGGCGATACCTACACGGAGAGGATTATCGACCGGCAGCGCCATGAGGCGCTGAGGCGCATTTCCGTGGTCGACGATACGATCGAGCGGTACAACCAGATACCGGAGCTCAAGGTGCTGCGGGACATACGGAATTTCTTTCGCATACACCAGACAAGGCAGACCGAGGAACGAATCATCAATCTGGAGAAGGCCGTGGCCTCCCTGGGGAACCTGGCGTCACACATCGCCCTTGACCTGGTGGGATCGGTCAACATGGGGATGGCCCTCGATTCATCGGACGTTGACGCGGTCCTCTACCTCCGGGACAGGGATTCGTGTGGAGAGGATTACGACTCGTGCGATTTCGCCCGCGACATGGGGGAGCGGATCAAGGGTTTCCTGAGCGAACGCCATGGTTTCCAGATCATCGATTTCATCAACCTGGACGTGGTGGAGGAGAGTATCAGGAACGAGCGGATCGACTGCGACATGACACAGCGTTTTTCCGTGTACCGGTCCTTCTGCCGACCCATCAACTATCGTATCGTGGCACCCGTGGAGGACCTCCTGAACGCCAATATCTCGTTCCGCATGAAGGCCGAAGAGAACATGCGCTCATACCTGCGGGTCCTGGGAAGCACCTGGGACATCAAGAAATCCTTCGAGAAATACGTGGTACGCCTCAGGGGCATGGGGGTGCATATTCCCGAGCAGATGCTGACGCGTATCGAAAAACTGCTGCAGAAGAACGCGTAGTTCACGGTTTTCGCGGAAATACCCGCATGGGGGACCGACAGGGCCCTCATTTCATACCTATGATTTTTTTCATGCATGGACGTTTCGGATAAAAAAACAGGGAATGGATAAAAAAATAGTTGCATATTGCAAGCAATACAATTTGGTTGGATAGTCAACCAGTTTTCACGCACAAGGGCGGGCGCCGCTCGCCGTAATTTTCAGGAGGATATCATGAGATCAATGCTTGACGGAGTACGGGTCATAGACTTCACGGGGAATATCGCCGGACCGGCCGCGACGACGTTCTTGGCCGACATGGGAGCCGAGGTGATAAAGGTGGAGAAGCCGGGCCTCGGCGACGACGCGCGCCTTTTCCCGCCCTACGTGAACGGGTTCTCGGCCCCCTTCATCGTCATGAACCGCGCGAAGAAGGGCGTCGTGATAGACATGAAAAAACCGGAGGGGGTCGCCCTCTTCAAGGAGCTTGTTGCCGTCTCCGACGTCCTGGTGGAAAACTTCAAGCCAGGGGTCATGGAGCGCCTGGGGCTGGATTACGAGACCCTCAAAAAGGTGAACCCGAAGCTGGTAATGCTCTCCCTCTCGGGGTACGGGCAGTACGGTCCCCTCTCGAAGCGCCCCGCCTATGATTCGATCATCCAGGCGTGCTCCGGTATCATGGACGTCACCGGGTTTCCCGACGGACCCCCCACGAAGGCGGGTCCCATCATAATCGACCTGGCCACGGCGATGCAGGCCGCCTTCGCGGTGTGCGCAGCCCTCTTCGCGCGCGAGCGGACCGGGGAGGGGGAGTACCTTGACGTCTCGATGTACGACACGGCGGTCAATCTCCTGGCCGGCGTCTGGACCGATTACACCGTTACCGGGAACATCCCCGGCCGCACGGGAAACCGCTACCCCTACGTGAGCCCCTTCGACACCTTCCACGCCAAAGACGGCTATTTCATGATCTGCAGCGCCGGGGACGCCACGTACCATCGCCTCTGCGACGCAATGGGGCGCCCTGACCTGAAGACCGACGAGCGCTTCGTGAACCTCTTCGTGAGGAACAGCAACGAACCCGAGCTGAGGGCGATAATCCAGGAATGGGTCGGGGCACATACGACGGAAGAGCTGATGGAGATCACCATCAAGCATGACGTTCCCGCTTCTCCGATCCGCAACGTCAAGGAGGTTGTCGAACACCCCCACACCGTTGCGCGCGGCCTTCCCGTGGAGGTGGAACAGCCGGGCAGGGGGAAGCTGGTGATCTACGGCCCCCCCACCAAGGCGAAGAACAGCGAGGTGAAGGCGCGGGGCGCCGCGCCGGAGCACGGACAGCACACGGAATGGATGCTCACGGAACTCTTGAAGAAGGCCCCGAAGGATGTACAGGCCCTGAAGGAATCGGGCGTGGTGAAATGACCGCCCCGGCGCGGCGCCGGGATCACTGCTTTGCCATGATCCCGCCGTCGCAGGGGATCACCGCTCCGGTCATGTAGTCCGAGGCCCGCGAGGCCAGGAAGACGGCAAGCCCCTTGATGTCGTCCTCTTCGCCGTGGCGCTTCATGGGTATGTAGCCGATGAAGGCGTCAAGGATAGGCTTCATCTCGGGCTTGAAAAGGTACTTCATCATGTCGGTCTTGAAGAAACCGGGGGCGATGGCGTTGACGTAGATGTTATGCCGCGCGAGCTTCACCGCGAGGTTCATGGTGAGCACGTTCAGGGCCGCCTTGGTGGAATTGTACGCCACGGCGGGGTGCGCCTCCTCCAGGGAGCCGCGGGCCCCGTGGACCGACGAGATGTTGATCATCTTGCCGCCCTTCTCCTTCATGATTCCGGCGGCCATCTGGGATATCATCCAGGCGCCCCGGATGTTCACGCCGAATATGCGGTCCCACTGCTCCAGGGGATAATCGAGGGTTGGGGCGCCCCAGGTGAGGCCTGCGTTGTTCACCAGGATA
>CAZKPR010000025.1:0-681 GCA_964554685.1 uncultured Leptospirales bacterium
AACGATTCAGCCAGCAGCTTCCTTGTTCCTTCGTCGGCAATGATCCTGTTTGCCAGGGGAAGATCACCGAAATCATTGATCAGGCCTATGGGGAACTCGAGGATCTCCTCGTTGACAATTTTAACGGTTTCGGTGAGAAGCTGCTGGTGAAGGTCGATTCTTCTTGAAGCGACCCGGTGGGCGTTGAAATCACGCATGAGCTTTCCAATGGAAATTGCAGCCGTCGCCGCGTTCCCGGGATCAGTAAAATACGCGATGACCCTTTCGTTCGACATCCTCGTGATCACGCCGCCATGTTCATGCAGAGGCGCCGCGACGAGCGACTTGACCCGCAGGTTGAGGGTGATCAGGTCCGGGACGTTTCTGGCTGCCGCCGGTAGACCCCGCGGGGAAACAACGATGTTCAGAATTGTGACACGCTCCTCTTTGAGGCCATCGATGGTCACCGCCTTCATCTCCTCGGCAACCGGCTGTATCCCCTCAACCACGGGGGCCTCGTACTTGCGGAAGATATTTACGATGAACCCGTCGATCTCCTTCATGTCCTCGAGGGGGAGTTTTCCCATTACCGGCACGACGTCCTTGGATATGCCGTATTCCTCCTTGAGAAGCGACAGGAGAAAAAAAGCGAACTCGATCGATTCGAGATCCCCGAGAAGGGTGAGAATATCCCGCTGGACG
>CAZKPR010000025.1:691-15144 GCA_964554685.1 uncultured Leptospirales bacterium
GCATGTCGCGTATTGCCCTGAGAGCCTCCCGGTTGCCCATGCGGGCAAGGAGGAGGCAGGAATAGATCCGTACGCGTATCCCCGGGTCCTTCAAATACTCCTGGAGATGACGCATGAGCTGCCGCTTGTTGTAGCTCGTGCTGCGCGACATGATGCTTGCGATGGCCCTGACAACGACATCCTTTTCGTCATTACCGGTCATCCTGTAAAAGAGATCATTCAGGAAATCGATGTCGGCATCGAATCCGCACCGCCCTATCCCGAGAACGGCAAGGCCCCGAATCAGGGGGCTCGGGTTATTCACCACGATTCCCTTGAATATCTGGGACGCCGTGATGGTGCCGCTGATATCCCGTTCAAGAAGCATCCTGATCGCCGTTTCCACGATGACGGAATCCTCGCCGAGCCTGTTCTTCAGCAGCTCCAGTGTCATGTTGAGGGAGCGCTGCTCGGTGAAGAGGGACAGGAGCCTCAGGGCGTTCTTCTGGTCCTCCTCGCTCCCCGTGGTGAGCATCACCTCGATTTCACCGAGCATATAGGAATAGTTGAGCGTCGAGAGGGCGAGGACCGTGACTTCAAGTATTTCCCTGTCGGGATATTTTTTAAGGTAATTGTATATGTTGACCAGTATTGATGCCGCCTCCTCGATTTTGAGCGCACCGATAATGTTGCAGAGCCGGCAGAGGCGATTGCGAAGGTAGAGTTTTTCAAAGTTGAGGTCCTCGAGACGCGTCGCCGAGTTTTCCCTCGATTTTTTGTCCCTGTCAAGGAGCAGCTCAAGGAGCATCGCGTAATCCTCGACATCGCTCCCTTCAATGTGCGTGATGCTTCTGCCCATGGTCATCACCACGTGCTTCACCATGGCCGCGTCGTCCTGCGTGAGGAATGACAGTATCTCCTTTTTCAACTCCGGCGAACAGTTGTTCAGCATGAATGCCCTGATCCTCTGGAAGCTTTCCGGCAGGCCCTTTTCAACAACGTCGGTAATCATGAACTCCTTGCGGTAGGTCTCGAAATAGGTCTCCAGGGTGACCACGATATAGCTGTACAGTTTGTCCCTGAGAAGGTTGAATGGCCGGGTATCCACGGGATTGCTGAAGTATCTGACGAAGACATCGACGATCATTTCGTTGAAGCGGTTCCACTCCGTCGAAAATGCGATGAGGCTTCTGAATAGCTTGTCGGGATCGCGCAGCCTCCTGACATTGAGACACAGCGAATACAGCACCATGCCCACAAGCTCGAGGTCGCCGGAGGTCAGGGCCTTCATGGTATAGATAAGATATTCCCGGTGATTACAGGCGATCATCGCGCAGATGAAGGAATTCTTTGTTTTGTTTGAATACTCATCGAACATGTGGGTCATTTTCCCGAGGAGCACCCGCACTTCCAGCACGGCCCTGTCTTCACCGTCGGCGGAATAGGTGAAAAGCCGATCCTGTTCTTCTTCCGTCGCTCCCTGCTTCCCCGTAAGCTCGGTCACCATGGCGTAAATCGCCCGGTATACGGCGCAGCACTCCTCGTCGTCACCCTTCTTGAGAATGGTTTCGAAAACGGTTATCGCGCCGAACGAGGAGAGCGCCTCGATTGAAAGGCGCTTGATCGTCGGCTCCTGACGCTCTGATTCGATATTCGACATCAGGAATGCCAGGACTTCCTCGGAATTACCGCCCGCGGCGGCGAGGGCCCCGAAGGCGGCCTGCAGGCATTCCTCCGATATCTGCCGGTCAGCGCCGCTCCTGATGAACTCGATCAGGGCGGGGACATGCTCCGGTCCGCCGCGCCGTTCGACGGTTTCCAGTACCATGATCAGTTCAGGACCGGTGAGCGCGGTTCCGAGAAGAGAGACGAGGGAGGCCAGGGCTTCCGACTGCTCGAAACCGCTCAGTGCGGAAATCGCGCTCACCCTGGTCTCGGGCCCCCTCTCGAGTTCCTTGATCAGGATGTTCATCCCCATGTCGGATTTCAGAATACCGAGTATCTTGTGGAAGGAGAGGCGCTCGTAGGGGGCGAGCTTGAAGCTCCTGCTGATTTCTATCTTGATGGTCTGTAAAAAACTTTTTTCTTCCGCCACGGCCGCGTCCTTACGCGCAGGTTATCGGCAATCCGGGTGCCGCCAGGGCGCCCCGACTACCATACCGTTTCTTCCGCTGGAATTGCAATAAAAAAAGCGTCCCGCCGATGAGTGTGGGGAAAATATCTCCCCGACATGACTGAACACCCCGCGGTCAAGCTCCCGATAATTCCTTGACATTTAGGACCCGCACACGTCCCATACCCGGACAATCAAATACCGAGGTCATGGAGACGCGATGAACGTAGTACCTGTCATTCTTGCCGGAGGAGCGGGAACACGCCTCTGGCCCCTTTCAAGGGAGGACAAACCAAAGCAGTTCCACAACCTTTCCGGCAGGGGAACCCTCCTGGAGGAAACAATCCGCAGGCTTCTCCCCCTCGACCCGGGAAGGGTCCTCATCGTTACATCAAAGAAACACGAGACCCTTTCACGTGACGAGCTCGCGAAGTTCGCCATGCCCGGCGTCGTTCTTTCGGAACCCCGTCCGCGCAATACCGCGGCGGCGATACTCTATGCCGCGCTGTACCTCGATGCCCGTGGCGACGACACGGTCATGATGGTGCTCCCCGCAGACCACCATATCCGCGATACCGATACATTCCTGGACATACTCAGGGAGGGTGTCCGCCAGGCCGGGAACGGGACCCTCGTCACCATCGGAATAACGCCTACCTATCCCGAAACAGGCTACGGCTACATCAAGGCGTCCCCGGGCAAGGGGCCCGCGTACCCGATCGACGCATTCGTCGAGAAGCCCGACGCCGCCCTGGCAAAACAATATTTCGAATCGGGCAACTACTACTGGAACAGCGGGATATTCCTCTGGCGCACCTCGTCCATCATCGAGCAATTCAGGGCCCTCATGCCGGAGCACGTGAATGCCTTTGAACCTCTGTCGCAACTCGGGGAAGACGGAATCGCATCTAACGAGGGGAAATCGTGGGAATTGAAAAAAGTAATCTTCGATAAAATCGAATCGATTTCGATCGATTACGGGGTAATGGAGAAAGCGAAAAATCGCGTCGTCATCCCCGGCGATTTCGGCTGGACCGACCTGGGGAGCTGGAAATCAATCGACGACATCCTCCCGCCGGATGAACGTGGGAACCGGTCCCCAAAAAGGGATCGGGCCATCTTCCTCAATTCGGCAAACTGCTCGGTCTTCACCGAGACCGACCGGGTCAGCGTCGTGGGCCTCTCGGACGTCATCGTGGTGCAGGCGGAGGGAGAGATCCTCGTGATACAAAAGGACGCCGCACAGGACGTGAAGAAGGTCGCCGAGATGGCGAAGAAATGACCCCCGGGGAGGGGCGCTTCCCGCTGCGCCCTCCCGGCCCGGTCGTTCATTCCTATGTGCGGATAATCTTCCTGTCCAGGGAGATCGCTTCCTCCCCTTCCCTCTCGACTATGTCCCTGATATCGGGATTGTGCCTGAACCGGAGTACGTTCAGCATGAAAATCTCAAGCTTGTTCACGATAGCCGGGGGCAGAATGTCCCCGTCGATTTCCACCGATATAACCGGGAACCTGCGCTCCCTTGACCAGGGCGTGATGAGACCCTCGATGACCCTGCCGATGAGGCAGGCGAAAGGCGATATGTTCACGATGCCCGAGTAGTCATCCATCATGGCGGTTGACGCCACGCCGCTTGAGATCGAAATCTCGGAATAGAGGTCGTCGCTCACGAAATGCTCCTGGGCGTTCCCCATGATCGTTTCCATGTCATGAGGTGTCCTCGGCACGAGGCCGGTGATCCCGAGGGCCTTTTTCACCTTCCGCTCGACATTGTGCTTAAAGGCCTCCTCGATTTTCCACGTGATCAACTCGCGGAACTCGCGCGAGAAAGGCTTCCGGTACCAGGGGAGAAGGCCCAGGCGCTTCTGGATATCGTGCTTTCTCGTGTGATCGCAGTAGTATATCCACTCCGTGACCCCGGAGACCTTCGCGATGATGCCGCGCTTGCTGAACATCCTTATGAGCTCGTCGACGGCAAAATCGTCGCGGCGCACGTAGATCTCCCCCACGATGAGCACCTTCGGGGTGTCCTCCACCTTCCGTTTCAACGGTATCTTGGCGATTTCCTCCGCGATCCGCTTGAGGCTGGGAAGCACCCTGCCTATGTCGGTCTCGGTGACCTCCACCAGTTCCTGCCAGAGCTCGTCGTATTTGGCGATTGCGGTCACCGGATCGACGGCGCAGGTGCGGAGCGACGTCTCGACGTCCTTCATGTAATCCGCCACGGTGAGGCCCCACCAGGCGCTCTTGCTGAAGTCGGGTCCGAGCTCATTATACGAATTGTCGGAATCCAGCGTGACCACAACGACGTTTTCCAGGCGAAGATCCTTGAAGAGATTCTCGTAAAAGACGAAATACTGCCCCGTCCGGCATGGTCCCGTGGTGGTGGGCACGAAGAGAAGATATATCTCATCCTTCCTGTACCTGTCCGAGGAGAAATACCTGAGGGCGCTCCCCAGGACCAGCTGCGAGGGAAGGCATTCCTTCCCTGACATGTAGCTGCGGGCCATCTGCAGGGTATAGGTATCCGGCAGGGGCATCGCCTCGGCGTTCACGTCCACAGCCCTGAGAGAAGCCGCGAGGAGCTCGGATGAAAGGCGGCCCATGTTTGACAGGAGCATCTTGACCCGCTTGTTGCCAAACAGCTCGATCTTCCGGTTATCCCCCAGGTCCACCAGGTGCAGCCGGTCGACGCCGTTATTGACGAAGCGGAGGCCGTTGTCGTACCGCTCCTCCCGCACCTGGTCGAATTTGGACCGGTATCCCTCGATGATGTCCAGAAATGCCTCGACCCGCGTATCAACACCGGCGTCGGCGGAATGGGAGTCAAGCTCAAGGACGAGGAACGGCTTGGTCCCCATGATCCACTTCACGTAATGAAGCATGAAGGAGTCGGGGGCGCAGGAAAAGTTCGAGATGAAGGTTATGAAGATGTTCGGCTCGTTTTTCAGGAGAACGCTCGCCTTCATGTCCTGCTGTCCGTAGTACCAGTACATGTTGTCGAATATCTTCGACTCCTCGAAGGGAAGCATGTCGAAGGGGATGACCGAATACCCCCGGGTGGTGAACTTCAGGGGGATGCCCATGTTGGCGTCGCGGGTAAAGGCGTTGTAGGGCCTTCCCAGGATCGCGATAACGGGATGATCGGCCTCGCGTGCAACGCGAAGCGCTTCTACACCCATGGATCGGTACCGCTCGCGGAACTCCTGCAATTTGCCATGGGCCACGGTGAAGGCGCGCCGCACCTCCTTTTCGGAAATTCCGAGCTGCGCCCCCATTGCGATGAATCCCTCGAGGGCCTTCTCCATCCCGAATTTGAAGCTCACGATGGGGGTGAGAAAGCGTTTCGCATCAACCTCGGGAAAGGCCTTCTTGACATAGTAGGGGAGCGCCTGGGTGATGGGACAGAAGTTCGCGTGAACCCGCTCCTCATAGCTCTCGAGATCCCGGAAATGGGGAAGGAACACGAAATCCACATCCCTGTCCAGCACGTCCTGTACAGCGCCGTGGGCGATCTCAGCAGGGAAGCAGTAGGATCCCTCTGTTCGCGCCACGCCGTCGTGGGAAACCTCCTCGGAGAGGCGCGTCTCGATGCCCAGCTCGTTGAAAAACCAGGAATAGAGGGGCCAGAGGGTGTACACGGAAAAGGCCCTGGGCACTCCCACGACGAAATCGCGTTTTTTGACGAAATCGTCCTTCCCGGGGGCGCATTCCTCGAACATGAGCCGCTCGCGCCGGTCGATATAGTTGTAAATACTCTTCTCGTCGATCTTTTTCTTCTTTCGGATATTGGCGTACTTGTTGCACCGCCCTCCGAAAAAAGTCTTGTGGCCGTTCACGTTCAGCACGCGGATGGGGCATTCGTTGTCGCAGGACTTGCAGGGAAATTCCCGTTCGTACACTATCTGGGTGGCGAGAATGGCGTCGATGTCGAACCGGCCCTTTTCGATCAGCCCCTCGCGATGCTTCTGCCTGGCCAGTATGCCCACGCCGAAGCATCCGAGCAGTTCGGGATCCGGGGGAATGGTGATCTGCTTGTCCATCAGCATGGCGAAGGCCAGGGGCACCGCCTTGTTGAGGGCGACGCCGCCCTGGAGGACAATGGAACTGCCGATGGTGCGGTTGCCCACCACCCTGTTGAGGTAGTTCGACACGATGGAGGTAATGATCCCCGCGGTAATATCCTCGCGAGTGGCGCCCATCTGAATCGCCTTGCGGATGTCGGAATTGATGAAGGCGGAGCACTGCTCGCCAAATTTCAGGGGGCCCGGGGCCTTTACGGCGATATCGCCGATATCGCGGACGTTGGTGATGTTCAGGTCACCGGACGCGGATTCCTCAAGGAAGGAACCGGTACCCGCCGAGCACGCCTCGTTCATCGCGTAATCGATGGGAACCCCGTTCTTGATCAGGGCGTACTTGGCGTCCTGGCCGCCGATTTCAAAGATGGTATCAATATCCGGCTTGAAATAGGTGGTGCCCACGGCGTGGGCGATGATTTCGTTGTAGACGGCGGGAGTTTCAAGGAACACGCCGAGTATCTCCCGCGAGGAGCCCGTTGTGGAGGCGAGGGAGATGGTAATGCCGGCATCACCTATCTGGTCTTTCAGCTGTTTTTTGACCTCGACAAGGCATTCCTTCAGGGCGTTAACCGGGTCCCCGTGAGTGCGGCCATAGTGAGAGGCAACGATTTCCTCGGTCTCAATATCTATGAGCGCCACCTTCGTCGTAGTGGACCCGCCGTCAACACCGAGTATGTACTCGCCACCGGGCCGGGCCTTTCCGCGCCTTGACTCTATGTAGTTCACTTTCCCCTCGGCCGACTTCAGGCTCTGGTAGCGGGAAAATTCCACATCCTTCTCCCGGAAGAGCCCCGTCAATCCGGGGAACGGGCTTCCGGTGGTAACCGCGAGATGCGCGGCCCCAAAGGCCTCGAAATAGGGAGCCACCTCCGGAACGATAAACTCGATGCCAGGAAGCTTTTCCTTCACGAAATCAATCAGGTACTGGTTCCTGGTGACGCCCCCCGTGAGAAGAACGCAGCCCGTCTGGATACGCGCGCGCTTGAGAAAATCCGCCACCTTGGTGGCCATGACATCGGAGAGTGAAAGCACGATGTCCGCCTTTGTCGCCTCTCCCTTGTTCAGCTTGTGGGTGCAGTCGCTTTTCATGAACACGGAGCAGCGCGATGACATGTGGCACACCTTGGCCGTCTCGGGCAGATGACCGACATCCTGCAGGCGGAGATCCATGCGTCCCAGCTGCTGTTTAAAGAATTCGCCGGTGCCGGAGGCGCACTTGTTCCCGGAAAAGCTGGTAATGATCTTGCCATGCTCGTCGATGGTATAGACTACGAAATTTTCACCGCCCAGCGACACCACCGCGTCAACCCTCTGGCCGAGGCGCGCCAGGGCCTCCTCGACGCACACTGACTCGAGCACATTGTTAACATTAAGAAGATAGCGTCCCTCGGTTCCGGTCACCAGGGTCTGGGTGCCCGGCTCTATCTGCTTCTCCCGTAATATGGCGAGAAGCGTTTCGCTGAAATTACCCTCATGGGCGGCGCCGGTTTGCCATACAACCCGGCCGTTTTCAAGCAACACCGCCTTGATACTCGATGACCCGATATTGATGCCTAGACTGTGCATATGGTATGCCTCCGTATAATGCCCCTCGATAATGCCCCTCGCGGTTGCTTAAAAACCGCATGGCCCTGAAATAATATGTCCCGGTGTAATTGATGAAATTGAGGGATATTCATTTCAGGAAGAGAATGCAAGGGATCGACACTCTGGTCTTTTCTTGATTATTAATCCACATTTTTTTATCTATCAGGGAGTATGCCAACCTGGCCGTCCCAACCCGGCCCTCCGCATTCCCCTCTTTCAGAGGGGGTTCCCTCACTCCCTCGCACCTACCTTACAGGCGATTTATCCCCCCGATGTCAAGTTTTTTGGCATTTATGCCAATTTTTTTATTGCCCTCCCGGAGGATAACCTGGTCGGAATGAAGGAAACGTCCGGTACTATAGACACGAATATCGACCATTCCGTTGCAAATCTTCTTCCACAGAACGACCATATTCCGGAGAGGTAAATTTTTAGGGCAATGGTTATTAATTATTTGAAATTTAATGGTTAGAATTGTATAGTTTACAAGGATAAGAGTACGCAACACACGGGGTCATTTCAGCTACTTGTTTCGGCACCGCTGTGTGAATGGCATACATCACGGGTCACCCTCATGAAAAAAAACATACTTCTCGTCGAAGACGAGAAGACCACGATCCTGATGCTCACCAGGTTCATCGAAGACCTCGGATTCCATATAGGCAAGACCGTGGCTTCCGGCGAGGAGGCGATCCACGATGTCATCACGGGGAACTACGCCCTGGTCCTCATGGACATCACCCTTGGGGGTGCCATCGACGGTATCGAAGCCGCGCGGCAGATCAATGAGATCCACAGCGTCCCGGTCATATACATCACCTCCTCATCGGACAGCGAAACCCTCAAGCGCGCCCTCCTGACGAACCCGGCGGGATACATCGTTAAGCCTGTCGACAAGAAGGAGCTAAAATCCACCATCGAGATGGCGATGCTTCGTCACGACATGGAAGAGCGGCTCAAGGAAAGCGAACTCCGGTTCTTCACCATCCTGAACAGCATCGGCGACGCGGTTCTCGTCATGGACAATGATGACCAGATAACCTACGCCAATCCCGTGGCCGAGTCAATGACGGAGTTGACCATCGACAGGCTCATCGGGAGGCGCTTCTCCGATATCATGAACCTTAAATACGACGAACTCGGCGAGGCCGAGGGGCTCTCCTATAATTTCTTCATAACACCGACGGGCAGGAAGGTACCCGTCGATTTCAACGTGTCCCCCATCAACGATATTACCGGCGGGAAGGCAGGATCCGTCCTCGTGCTTCGGGACGATTCCGACCGGATCGATTCCGAAATCAAGCTGAAGGAAAGTTTTATTCAGATAAAGAAAGCGGTGACCGGCATTATAATGGCCATGACCCAGACCCTGGAAACGCGGGACCCCTACACCGCCGGCCACCAGCGCCGCGTCGCCGACATCGCGCGTGCGATCGCCCTCGAGATGAAACTTGCCGAGAAGGAGGTGGAGGGCATATACATGGCGGGATTGATACACGATCTCGGCAAGATCTGCATCCCAACGGAGATACTGAGCAAACCGGGCCGGCTCAACGAGATCGAATTCGACCTGATCAGGACCCACCCTCAGATTGGATTTGACATACTGAGGACCATCGAGTTTCCCTGGCCCCTTGCCGAGATGGTATTCCAGCATCATGAATGGTACGATGGGTCGGGTTATCCCCGCGGCCTGGAGGGGAACGGAATACTGATGGGGTCGCGGATACTCTGCGTCGCCGACGTCGTTGAAGCCATGGCATCGGACCGTCCCTATCGTGCATCACTCGGTATCGAAGAGGCCCTCGGTGAGATTACCCGCAGGCGCGGCGTCCATTTTGACCGTGACGCCGTGGATATATGCGTCAAGCTCTTCAGAGACGATAACTACCGGATGATCTGACCGCCTCTTCCTTGCCGCCGCGGCACAAATCGTAGCGCATGACAACAGTATCAAACCCGTCGTTGTCAACGGCCCTCCCGTTGGACTTCCATCCCCGCATCTCGTAATAACGCTCAAGTCTCCCGGGGTCTGACCTGCCAATGAAAAGGAAAACGCGCCCGTACCCCAGCTCAGCGGCGCGATCGATGATCCTTCGCACCAGGGCGTGGCCGATGCCGCGCCCCCGAAAGGAAGGCGGGACGTAGAGTCCTGAAAGCCAGGGGTTGAGATCGCCTCTCGAACGGAGGTCATCCTCCTTGAGCGTTGCCATGCCCGCGGGCGTGCCCCCCTCCATGGCGACTACCATCCAGGGCATGGAATCATCCAGCGCCCTGGCCCGGTATGCGCCGAGAAGTGTCTCGTAATCGATCACCCTTTCGCGGTACCATTGGTTATAAGCCCACTCCGCGAGAAGGGGACAGACTTCCGGCACCCTGGAGAGGGGAATGAGTTCTACCACCTCGCTGTTCCCCCGCCCGCCCTGATTGAAATCCCACGATCCATCACATCACGTACCCGCAATCGTCCTTCCTTCACGCGACTGTTGGGCGCATATTCACATCAAGGGGTATCCCCCTCCGCCCTGATTATTCGACCATACCCCGTAATACCGAAACCCTTGCGCGTTCACGCCACGGTAACTTCCGAATTATGGAGGATACCATGTTCCCGTTTCACCGGAAGACCCCGTTCGACCGTACTATCATCGATACCTTCGAACATGATTAATATCGCGCTTTTACCATAGTTTCTTGACAAGTATCACATGATGTGCAATACTTCCGTATTCTCAATGTTCATGCAAGTCAGTTCAGACTACCCTGACACTATAAAGCTACTATACTACAGGGGGTACGATATGGCGGCGTATTACAAAAAAATCAAGGGTAAAAAGTACGACGGTAAACTTCTCAAGATTGCCGATTCCTCGGTGAAGGGAATGGGCGACGGACGAATATCGCTCAAGGACGCGAAAAAGATTCTCGGCACGGTCAAGGACTCCGACGATTACTCGTCTGTTGAAAAAAACACGATACGGTATATCCGCGACAGTTACTCCTTCACGCCGGAAGCGGACCGTTGGTTCCGGTCGGAGATCAGGAAATGGGCGGCAACGAGGGGTGCCACGAAGTCGCCTGCGAAAAAGAGCGCGAAGAGCGTAAAAAAGACAGCTAAAAAGAGTGCGAAAAAAACCGTCAAAAAAAGCGCCAAAAAATCCGGGAAAAAGACCGTGAAGAAGGGCATTAAAAAGGGCGCGAAAAAAGTTGTGAAGAAATCCGTAAAAAAGACGGCACCGAGAACCAGGGTGGTGAAAAAGGCCCCCAGGGCCGTCCCCCCTCCGTCCATCAGCCGTGAACCCTCGCCTCCACGATCACGCGAAGATTATGAATACGAGGAGAGGATGCAGCCCGTGAAATATTCCTCGGGCCCCGCGGCGAAAAGAAAAAAATCCTCCTACGGCTACTGGCTCCTCGGGATTATCATCGCCGCTCTTGTCATCGGGCTCTATGTTTCTCCCCAGTGCGGCAAGCAAATGAAGGAGACCATCAGGTGCGGTGAAGCGAAAAAAACCACGACGGAGGAAGCCGTTACGCCGCCGGTAACGACTCCCGTGACGCCGGAAGAAGCGGTACAGCCGGAAGAACCGAAATCGCCCGAGCCGGAAAAGGTATCGAGGGAAGTCGAAGGCGCCTATTACCACACCGTGGAGCCCAGGGAGGACCTGATCAGCATAAGCCGGAAGCTCCTGAACGATTGGTCCAAATGGAGGGATATCTACGAGGCGAACCGCGACATCATCACCACCCCCTACGTGATCCACCCGGGGCAACGGCTCAGGATACCCGGCCTCGAGGGGAACAAGCAGTAAACTGCGATCAGCTCCCCGGGGAGAACAGTGCCGCCCAGTTCCTCCGGGGACGCTTTTTCCAGTCCCCCCGGTGATAGACGGAACTCGCGATGAGCGGCAGCACAAGCGTTGCCGCTGCGTGGACCGGCTGATACACCGGGGCATCGCCTTTGCCGCCCTGAAATGATTCCCTCACGCCATACCCGCCGGGCCCCGGGCCACCCGGATCAGCGTCAACTACCCGTACCGCATACCGATGGGGCCGCACCTCGGCACCGAGTATTTCGCAGCACCCCGCCATGTTCAGTGCGGTCTGCTCCGGGATCCCGCCGCCAATCACGAAGAGGCCCGATGCCGCTGCCTTCATTTTAATCCTGAAAAGCTCGTCCAGGTCCCTTACCAGATCGATCGAAACGCATCCGTCCGGCATGCCCTCCCGGTGCAGGACAAGTCCCAGGCCGGCCCGCGAATCGCTGAAGGAGGGGCAAAAGACCGGAACCCCGTTTTCATGGGCAGCCTGGACAAGGGACTCCTTTTTTTTCGCGCTCTTCACCAGGTATGCCCCCATGCGCGCGATGAATTCCCGGGAGGATCGCGGCCCCGGCTCCATGGAGTCCGCGAGGGATTTCACCGTCGCCGCGCAGACCTGAAGCTCTTCGCCGTCGATCAGCGTGTCATGAATCCTTTCAATGTGAAGAAGGCGAAGCTTCCTTTCTTCACACACGCGGTCTGCCCGGTAATGCCTGAATCCCAAAGCCTCAAAAAAATCCATGTCGATAACCATTGATCCGGCCGCGACGATTATATCCACCATGTTGTACTTGAGCATGTCGTGGTATACCCTAAGGCACCCCCCGGCACCGGAGCTTCCCGCCACGGTCAGTATGATCGTGCAGTCCGGGTCCCGTATCATCCTCTGGAACACCTCCTCCGCCGATGCGACCTCCCGGGCGGTGAAGGACATCTCCCCCATGGACTCCAGGATGCGCCTCGAATCAAAAGAGGTGAAGTCGACATGGCCCACCGGTTCCGACAGGAGCGTGTTCTTCTCTGTCCTGTTCATCCTGTCCTCTTCTTGAAAATATGGCTGAGCAGTATATAAATGAGCTTCGCGGCGAGAAAATCAGAGGGCTTGCTGTACCGGTTGGGGCAGAGCTCGACCACGTCGAAACCAACGACATCCCGCTCGGCGATCACCCTCCGGAGAAAATCCAGGGTATCGTGCCAGAGAAGCCCCCCGGGCTCCGGAGTCCCCGTCGCCGGCATGATCGAGATGTCGAAGTAATCGAGATCGACGGTGAGATACACCCTGGCGCCCAGGCGTGCGATCGCCCGGTCAATCCACTCTCTGCCTTCCCGCATCGTGTGTGCCAGGAACACGCTCCCGGGATCGACGCCCGCGAGTTCCCCGGCGTCGACGCTTCTGATCCCCACCTGCACCGCGGGACAGCACTCCCTCACCCTGGCCATGGCGCAGGCATGGTTGTAGGGCGACCCCTCGAATTCATCCTGGAGATCGGCGTGGGCGTCGAGCTGGAGTACCGACAGGTCCGGGTACTTCTCGGCGTGGGACCGCACGGCCCCGACCGAAACGGAGTGCTCCCCGCCGAGTGTCACCACAAACTTTTCCCGCGCGAGATGGCCCCTCACGCGCTCCCTGACCGCCTCCACCATGGCACCGGGAGACGACTTCACCCGGACGGGGCGGTCGGTGTGGATCCCCCTGCGGTAGACCTCTGAATCCGTGTCAATATCGTACAGGTACATGAAGCGAGAGGCTTCGATGATCGCCCGTGGGCCCTTCCTGGATCCCCTGAGCCAGGTCGAGGTGCGGTCGTAGGGGACAGGGAGGACCACGATGTTCGAGTCCTCGTAACCATCAAATCCCCTGGGCAGCCCGCCGTATCCTTTTGTCGTCTTCATCCCTGCGCTACGCACCCCTCTGTGATGATCCGTTCCCCCACACTATACCCCACGCGGTCATCGTCAATGATGAAATGAAGCGGGGAGGTTCTTTTTTCACTTCTTTCAATAATACCGCAGCCATCATCTGGTTGAACGCCGCGTGCGAGCCGCATGGAAAGCGGCAACCTCCGGGGGTGTGCCTCAGCGGGTTTTTCCGTGGATAGCGGCGGAACGCCGCGTCGGTTCAGACCATCTTTTTTTACCCGGCCAGGTTCTTCAGGTAGTTCATGTTGATGATCGGCACCCCGTTGCGGGCGAACCGTGTCATCAGGCCGTCGACCCGGAGCGCCCTTGTCTTGGGCCTGGGGTTGAGTCCGGGGCGGTACCGTATGCTCCCTATGAACGAACCCACGACGACGATGACCGCCTCCCGGTTCGAACCGCCCATCGTCGGCTTTGAATCGATGTCTATCGTGGTGCTCGTGCTGGTCGATGAAGGAGAAGGGCCAGAACGCCCAACATGACCTTTTCAGACACGCCGTGCCTCCGAGGGGAGCCCGGCCATGGTCGTCATTCATGAAAATACCAAACGTTTTATCGCCATGCGAAAGGAGCGAACAGGTTCGACCCACTCCACGGGTTTGACGATCCCGCGCGTAGAGATATTGCTTCGAGAGGCAGAGCACCGACAATTCCGGCGTTCTGTACACTATGACCTTGAATTCAGCATTCGGATCCGCGTAGACCATGTCGTCGTCCGGAAAGGCGGCCAGGGTGACGGAATAGATCGGCTTACGGTAGCGGTTCATCATGCCTGATATCGTATCAAGGATCCTCTTTTCAACGATGGCCGACCCTTCATCGATCATTTTCATTTCCTCATCGGAAATATATCCCATCCTGTGGGCCGCCCAGAGGGGCCTGATCCCGAATTTCGCCGATCCCACCAGACCCAGGACGATAACGGCATCAAATGCCTCCGAAGCCACCATCAGC
>CAZKPR010000025.1:15154-28033 GCA_964554685.1 uncultured Leptospirales bacterium
CTCTATCGCCAGGGGAAAGAGCTCCGGATCCGGCTGGCCCACGAGATCGACTGGATTCGCCCTGCTCCAGAAGGGCGGCAGTTTACTGTCAAGCCTGTCGCGTATTTCATCGGGAAGGGGAGGAAGAACCAGGCCCCTCTCCTCGCATTCGTCAGCCGTGATCACTCCCCAGCCGCCGCCCAGGGTCACGATCCCCACGCGGTTCCCCCGGGGAAGGGGAAAGCTTTCGAATGCCGCAGACAGCTCGAGGAGTTCCGTGGGGTTCATGGCCATCATGATCCCCGTTTGCTTCATCACGCTCTCGAAAACCTCGAAGGAACCCGCCATGGCCCCGGTGTGGGAACTGGCGGCCCTGCCCCCGCCGGCGGTCCTTCCCGCCTTGAGGGCGATTACCGGCTTTTTCAGCGAGGTCCTTTTCGCGATATCGAAGAAGCGCCTTCCATCGTCCACTCCCTCGAGATATATCAGGATGACCGACGTATCCTGATCCTCGTTGAAATATTCGAGGTAATCCTCAACCTTGAGCACTGCCTCGTTTCCGGAACCGACGAACTTTCCGATCCCGAATCCCTCGATCTCCGCCCAGAGCATGATCTGGTTGCCCACGTTACCGCTCTGGGCGATGATCGATATGCCGCCCTTTCTCGGCCGGGGATGTGCCCCCGTGCCGAAAAGGCCGCACCCCAGGTTCGAGAGGCCCATGGTATTCGGTCCCACGATGTTCATGGAATTGGCCCGGGCGAACTCGACGAGCTCACGTTCCAGGGCAATTCCTTTACCGCCGGCCTCGCTGAAACCGGAGGATATGATGACGGCGTTCCGCACGCCTTTCCCGGCGCATTCCCGCATGATCTCCATGACCGTACCGGCCGGCGTCGCGATATAGACAAGGTCAATGTTCCCGGGAATGTCCCCGATCGAAGGATACGCCTTCAGGCCGTACACCGACTCACGGCTGGGTGTGACGGGATAGATTGCGCCACCATACCCTCCCTCGATGATATTGGCCGTAACGATGGAGCCCCATTTTAGCTTCGCCTCCGTCGCCCCGACGATGGCGATGCTGCCAGGGTTAAAAAGTGTATCGAGATCCTTCATTTCTTCCCTGCCCGTTGGAGTGCACACCTGTACTGTGTCAGGGATAGCGCGTGTCAGTATCTTTTCAAGACATTAATTCCCGAGAAATGACACGTCGGTTCAATTTGTTGCCGGCCCACCGTCACGAGCCAGCGATGTTACCGCATACCCGATTTCCTCATGATGATGATTTCTCATCGCATTGCGGTTTTGATAATAATACATATTGATACTAATGTCCATATACTGATTGCTATCCCGCCAGGTAATCCGCGAAGGGCAGTTCATCCAGTTACTAGCTTTTTCGTTTCATAGGTGAAAAGCTATTGTTACCTTTTCACCAGGTATTTTGGGATGACAAAATCCCTTTTTTTGTTGAAATAAAATCCGTATGTCGGGCAACTGTACCCATACAGAGACGTAGTATCCTCCTATATACATCACTCAAGAGGAGCCTTCCAATGGAGAAAATCGTGCTCACCATCAACGGGAGGGAGGTAGAGGGTGCACGCGGCCAGACGATTCTCGAAGTGGCCCGCAACAACGGCATAGACATTCCCACCCTTTGCTATCACCCCAAAATCAGCAAAACCGGCGCGTGCCGGATCTGCATGGTCAGGGTCAATGACCAGATGCTGAAAACCGCCTGTACGGAGCCGGCGGTCAATGGCATGAAGATCGTTACCGAAGACGAGGACATCGTCGAAGTGCGAAAAGAAATTCTTGAACTACTCCTTGCCGAGGGGGATCATAACTGCCTTTATTGCGACGCGAACGGCGACTGCGAGCTCCAGGCACTTTGTTTCCGGTACGGGGTGGAGCAGCCCGAGGCGTCTTATCCGAAGCACCTTCGCGGCACAGACTACGATTCGAGCAAGGGACTCAGGCGCAACGAGGACCGCTGCGTGCTCTGCGGCCGCTGCGTGAAGGCGTGTGGCGAAATACAGATGAACCGGGTCTGGGATTTCGCGGGCCGCGGGAGCGGCACGCACCTCACCTCGGATATGTTCACACAACTCGGCGATTCCTCATGCGTGGAATGCGGCACCTGCGTCCAGCTCTGCCCCACGGGGGCACTCACCCTGCAGACAGTCCTTGGCCGGGGAATGGCCTGGGAGCTTGAAAAGGAATCAAGCATCTGCATTTACTGCGGCGTGGGATGCAAGATAGACTTCTACACCAACAAGGAAGGGCAGCTTGTCAAGGCCATGGGCAATTATGACGGCCCTAACGACGGCCATCTCTGCGTCAAGGGACGCTTCGGCTTCGATTTCGTGCAGAGCGAGAAGCGGCTCACCACCCCCCTTGTCAAGAAAAACGGAAAATTCGAAAAAGCAACATGGGAAGAGGCCCTCGATCTCGTCGCTTCGCGCCTTGGCGAGATCAGGTCAACGAGCGGGCCCGATTCCATCATGGCGTTTTCCTCGGCCAAGTGCAGCAACGAGGAAAACTATCTCATGCAGAAATTCATGAGGGCGGTGATCGGCACCAACAATGTCGATCACTGCGCCCGACTTTGACACAGCTCCACCGTCGCCGGTCTGGCGGCAACACTCGGATCAGGAGCTATGACCAACTCGATACGGGAGATACCGGTCAGCGAAGCATTTTTAATCATCGGTTCGAATACCACGGAGAACCACCCGGTTATCGGATCGATGATCAAGCGCGAGGTCATCCACAGGGGCAAGAAGCTCGTGGTGGTCGATCCTCGAAGAATAGAGATGTCGAAGTACGCCGATGTCTATCTGCAAATCAAGCCGGGCACCAACATCGCGATCCTGAACGGCCTGGCACACGTGGCGCTGAAAGAGGGTCTTTACGACAGTGAATACGTGAAGACCCGCTGCGAGGGCTTCGAGGAGCTTGAAAAGACACTCCAGAAATACACCCCCGAGCACGTGGCGGAAATCTGCGGCATCGACGACCCGTCGAAAATCGTCGAGGCCGGACGGATACTGGCGACCGCGAAACCGATGGCCCTTTACTACTGCATGGGGATCACCCAGTTCAAGTCCGGCGTGAACGGCGTCAAGGCCTGCGCCAACCTCCAGATGCTTCTCGGAAACCTTGGCGTGGCAGGCGGAGGCGTGAACCCTCTCCGCGGCCAGAACAACGTCCAGGGCGCCTGCGACATGGGTGCCCTGAACGCGGTCTACCCGGCCTACCAGCCCGTGGCGAGCGAGGAGAACAAGGAAAAGTTCAAGAAGGCATGGCTTCCCTCCTTCGATCTATCGGTCAAACCCGGCCTTACCATCGTCGAGTCCCTTAACGCCGCCATCGAAGGGAGCGTGAGGGCCCTTTATGTCTTTGGTGAAAACCCGGTCATGTCCGACCCGAACCAGCACCATGTCATCGAGGCCCTCGAGAAGCTTGATTTCCTCGTGGTCCAGGACATCGTGATGACCGAAACGGCACAGTACGCTGACGTCGTCCTCCCGGGATGCGCCTTCCTTGAGAAAGAGGGCACCGTGAGCAACACGGAGCGGCGTGTACAGGTCATGCACAGGGTGGTCAAACCCGCCGGTGATTCCCGCGATGACTGGTGGATCCTTTCGGAGATTGCCAACCGCATGGGCGCCTCCTGGAACTACGCGAAGGCCGAGGATATCTTCGATGAAATCCGCACGGTGACGCCCTCCTACGCGGGCATGACGTACGCGCGCCTCGAGAAGGAACTGATCCAGTGGCCCTGCCCCACGGAAGGACACCCGGGCACCCAGTTCCTCCACAAGGACAAGTTCAGCAGGGGTCTCGGCCTGATGACGGCCATCGAGTACACGCCACCGGCGGAGGAGGTGGATCCGGAGTACCCGGTGATCCTCACCACGGGCCGCATACTCGAACACTTCCACACGGGAACCATGAGCCGGAACTCGCGCATACTCGACGAGCTGGTCAACGAGGGCTTCGTCGAGATCCATCCCAATGACGCGAGCAATTACAATGTGAAGGACGGCGAGATTGTTGCCGTGTCGACCCGGCGCGGCAGCATCCGCGTCAAGGCGAAGGTTACGGAACGTCCCAAGCCGAACGTCGCGTTTATCCCCTTCCATTTTGCTGAAGCGGCAGCCAACAAGCTCACCATTGACGCCCTGGATCCGACGTGCAAGATCCCGGAGTTCAAGGTCTGCGCCTGCAAAATCGAGAAGATCAACGCGTGAGGGGAGGAACACAATGAAAACAGATACCATTCAAAAAACGATAGATAAATACGGTGCCGGCCGCGAACAGATGATGCTCATTCTCCGGGACCTGGAGATGCAGTCGGGGAAAAACACCCTCGATACCGGGACGCTGAAGATCGTAGCACAGGGGATGAATCTCCCCGAGAGCGCCATCGCCGGCTTCGTCGAGTTCTACACCATGTTCAAGACGAAGCCCCGCGCGAAGTTCGTTATCAGGGTCTGCAAATCGGGTCCCTGCCATGTCATGGGCTCCACCACCGTCTTTGACGCCCTGTCGAAGAAACTGGGCGTGGGTATCGGTGAGGCGACAAAAGACGGGCTTTTCTACATCGAAAAATGCGAGTGCCTGGGGGTATGCTCCGTGGCGCCGGCGATGATGATCAACTATGACATACACGGGAACCTCACCCCAAAGAAGATCGGCCAGATCATCGATTTGTACAAGAAGAAGAAACCGACCCTTTCCGAGGAGTGCGGGCCCGAGGTTGAGGGAAAGGCCTGCGTCATCAAGGATGGCAAGCAGACCCTGCGTCTTCTCGAAGACGTGGGTTCCGTCGATCCCCTTGACATCGCGAGCTACACCAAGGCCGGGGGCTACGGCGCCCTGAAAAAGGCCCTCTCCATGAAGCCCGCCGAGATCATCGACGTGGTAAAGGATTCCGGCCTCCGGGGCCGCGGCGGGGCGGGGTTCCCGGCGGGGATGAAATGGTCATTTGTCGCCAAGGGGCCGATGCAGAAGTACGTGATCTGCAACGCCGACGAAGGCGAACCGGGAACCTTCAAGGACAGGATCCTCATGGAGGAAAATCCCCAGCTTCTGCTGGAAGGGATGGCAATCTGCGGGTACGCCATCGACGCCTCGATCGGCTACATCTACATTCGCGGCGAGTATCGCCGGTCCATCGAGCGATTACAGACGGCGATCGGCCAGGCGCAGAAAAAAGGCTTGCTGGGCACGAACATCCTCGGATCCGGCTTCGATTTCGACATCCATATCAAGGAGGGCGGCGGTGCCTACGTGTGCGGCGAAGAAACATCTCTGATTAATTCCATGGAGGGCCTTCGCGGCTATCCCCGCTTCAAGCCCCCCTTCCCCGGGGCGGAGGGATTCAAGCAGCTGCCGTCGAACGTCAACAACGTCGAGACCCTTATGTCGGTTCCCATGATCATCGAGAAGGGCGCGGAGTGGTATAAATCCGTTGGTCCCGCGAACTGCAGCGGCACCAAGCTCTACTGCCTTTCAGGCAAACTGAACCGAACCGGTCTGGTGGAGCTTCCCATGGGGTCTACGCTTTCGGAGATCATCAAGGTGTACGGCAAGGGGATCAAGGGAGGCAAGAAGTTCAAATTCGCCCAGGTCGGCGGTTCCGCCGGAGGTGTCCTTGGAAAGGACATGATGGACCTCCCCCTCGACATCGACCAGCCCCAGAAGCAGGGGGTTACCCTTGGATCCGGCGTGGTCCTGGTGTGCGACGAGGACACCTGCGCAGTGGATTTTCTCCTCCAGATACTCAGCTTCTTCGAGCACGAGTCCTGCGGCCAGTGCGTTCCCTGCCGCGTGGGCACGGCGCATCTCCACCACCTGGCGAAGAAATTCGCCTCGCGGACCGCGTCGAAGGAGGATATCGACCTGATGGTGAAAAAGGCCGAGCTTATGAAAAAGGCGTCTCTCTGCGCCCTGGGCCAGTCGCCGATCATGCCGATCGTCACGACTCTCAAGTATTTCAGGAAGGAATTCGAAAAACACTGCGATCCCGATTACGCGTGCAGGTCCTGCGATGCGTCCCTCAGGACCTATTACACGGGAAGCGCGCACTGAATATCGCGTGAACATCACGCGGCCGGTCCATGTCGGCATTTGGCCGGCCGCGTCTGTATAGTGAGTATCAATTTATTTACCATTCAATGGAGGCAGTATGAGCGAAAAACTAGAATCAAAAAGGTGGGGAATCGCCGTTGCCGCGATCGTGATGCAGCTGTGTCTCGGCACGGTGTACGCCTGGTCGGTTTTCAAGAAACCGCTGATGGCCACCCACGGCTGGGGTGAAACCCAGACGCAGCTGACGTTCATGATCCTCATGGGGATCATCGGCCTTGCCGCGGCATTTGGTGGGACCCTTGTCGACAAGAAGGGCCCCCGGTTCGTCGCCAGCCTGGGTGGCGTTCTCTTCGGGGCCGGCACCCTGATCGCCGGTCTCGGCGACCAGCTGGGTAACATCTATGTCCTGTATCTCGGTTTCGGCGTCGTCGCGGCACTGGGGAACGGCTTCGGCTACGTGACCCCGATCGCGACCCTTATCCGCTGGTTCCCCGACAAGCGCGGTCTCGTCACCGGCCTGGCGGTCATGGGCTTCGGCGCGGGAGCGTTCTTCATGGGCCAGATCGCGCCCTTCATGTTGAAGTACTTCCAGGCCTTCGACGAAGCGGGCAAAATGGTCAACTCCGGCGTGGCAAACACCTTCTACATCTGGGGCCTCATCTTCCTGGTCCTCGTCACCGGCGCGGCCCAGTTCTACAAGAACCCGCCCCAGGGATGGCTCCCCGAGGGTTTCGTGGCGCCGAAAGCCACCGTCTCCGCAGCCGATTCCTATCAGTTCGGCGAAGCGGTCAAAAAGCCCCAGTGGTGGATGCTCTGGGCGATGCTCTGCCTGAACGTGTCCGCCGGCCTCGGCCTGATCTCCCAGCTCTCGCCCATCGCCCAGGGACTCTATGAAAGCTACGTGCCTGATCTCACGGGTGAAGAGAAAATTGCCGCCCTTGCCGTGGCGGGTGGAACCGTCGTCGCCATATCGGCGATCTTCAACGGCCTGGGCCGACTCTTCTGGGCGAAGATATCCGACAACATCGGACGCAAGGCGGTATTCGCGACAATGTTCGCCACCCAGGCGGTGCTCTACTTCCTGGTGGCCAAGGGACTGATCCCGAACTATTACGCCTTCATGGTCGTCGCATGCTATCTCCTCGCGTGCTACGGCGGCGGCTTCGCCACCATGCCGGCCTTCGCGGCGGATTCCTTCGGCCCCGGCTACATCGGCAAGGTGTACGGCTTCATGCTGACCGCGTGGAGCGCGGCCGGTCTCATCGGCCCCTTCGTGTTCGCCCAGTTCAAGGCCCAGGCGCTCTACATCGCCGGCGGGCTCCTGGTGCTTGGCTTCCTTTTCGCGATAGCGTACAAGCCCCCGGTGCACAAGAAAGCGTAGATTTATTTACAGCGCATTCTTTACGGAGGAAGGCAAAAGCCTTCCTCCGTTTTTTTTATTGCCGAGCCGCATCTTTTTTATTGACGGGGAGTCGCTCGCATGTAGTATATCATTACCATTCATGAGGTACAGACCATGGACAGCAAAACGATTGAATACGTAATTGGAAAAGCAATCATGCGGGAAGAAGAGGCCTTCGCGTTCTACAACGATCTGTTGAGCAAAGTTGAAGACCCGACGGCACAAGACGCCCTGAAGTTCCTCGCAGATGAGGAAAAAAAGCACAGGGAGTTTCTCGTATCGTACCGCGACGGGAAGGTCGGCGGCGAAAAACTCAGAATGAGCGATGTGGTGGACTACAAGATCGCCCAGTACATCGACGCCCCCGATATCGACAAGGACATGCAGAGCCGCGACGTCTACCTGGTGGCCTCCCACAGGGAACTCAATTCCTACAACTTCTACAAGGGCCTCTCCGAGATGCAGCCCGACGGCGAGGTCAGGGACATGCTGCTCCGCATGGCCAACGAGGAGATGAAGCACAAGGAGAAGGTGGAATATCTTTACGCCAATACCGCCTTCCCCCAGACCCATGGAGGCTGACGGTCCCGCCGTGCAATCCAATTGATCAATTCATGCAACCCGGAGGAAGCAGATGGCCGACAAAAAGCTGGTACTCGTAATCGACGACGATCCCGATATCACATCCACGGTGGAAACGATTCTCACCGCCGAGGGATTCGGCGTCGTGACCGCATCGAACGGCGATGAGGGCATTGAGTCCTTCAAGAAGAACAATCCGGATCTGGTGCTCTGTGACATGATGATGGAACGAATCGACGCGGGGAACAAGGTCGCGCACGAGATCCGCAAGATAAACGACAAGGTGCCGGTCTACCTGATGAGCAGCATAGGAGCCGCAACAGCCTCGAACATCGACATCGATCAACTCGGATTCAGCGGCGTCTTCCAGAAACCGATTTATCCGACCACGCTGGTTTCGTCAGTCAAAAAGACCCTCGGCCTGTGAGGCATCCCGCCGATCCTTTCCCGTGCCCGTTCTGCACGGTCGGCGCCAAAGCACGGAATGCGTAACAGGTCGGGTACTTCACGGTTCCGCCCGATGCGCGACTGTCGCGACCCGGAAATCATTCACCACACGATCTCACGGAATATTCAATTCAGGAAGGACGCGTCATGCCGGTTCAATCATTCCAGATTTCTTTTTCGACGAAAGGACGCCGCGACGTCATCGATCTCACTCCTCGTCTCAGGGAAATCGTTCGGGAAAGCGGGGTCGGTGACGGCATCGCGATCATCTTCGCTCCCGGATCGACAGCCGCCATAACGACCATCGAATACGAGCCCGGCCTGAAAAAGGACATAGACCTGTTCCTTGACCGCCTCGCGCCATACGGCGAACCCTACCATCACCATGAGACCTGGCATGACGACAACGGATCCTCACACCTCCAGGCCGCCCTCATAGGACCATCGCTGACGGTGCCGCTGGTCGGCGGTTCCCCGGCTCTTGGAACGTGGCAGCAGGCGGTGCTGATCGATTGTGACACGAGGCCGCGGAAACGGACGGTTACGATACAGATTCTCTCGTGAGGATCCTATTTCCGCTTCCGCTCATATTCCTTCAGGTATTCGTCGATCAGGCTCTTGCTCGCATCGGAGTCCTCCTCCCGGGCCTTGCGCATCTCCGAACCCCGGTCGAAAAGAAGCACCAGCTTCTTGAAGGGCATCGCGATGAAGTTCCCCAGTGACCTGAAAAAATCGATGATCGAGTCTCCCAGCCCCCTGAAGAAGGAACCCTTAATTCCCAGCGATGGGGATGACCGGAGATTGGTAAAGGCCTGTGCCGTTGCGTCGGCGGCCTTCAAAGGAGCCGAGGCCGCGGCCTTTCCCGCCCCGTACATCGGCGGCACCGTTGAGGGTCCCCTGGAGAGCTCGAATTTCGGTATGCTCGAACTTCCGGCGTAGGTGCCGCGTATTCTGAACATTGAAGGGCTCGTTTCCGTTCCCCTGTCGATAAAGAAGAGGAACAGGTAGTACACGTACATGAAGGCATTATAAAAAATCAGGAAAAAGGCGATCCAGATCTCGATGAAGGAGAGGAGGAATTCGACGAACATCTTGCCGCAGTCCACCCACTTGAATATAAATGCGAAGACGTTGTCTATCACGCCGTTTGAAAACTGTTTAACGACCGTATACTTCATGCCTTACCTCCGAAATCGATCGCATCAGCGCATGCGCCCTTCCGGCGCGGGATAGGGGTACCGTACGCGAGGCGGCGACCATTTACCGTATGAATGATGATGGCGAGCGAGTCAAGAAAAAATCCACGCCGTGAGGGGGAAACCTTTATGGCGCATCACACTATTCATGTTTCATCGTTTTGAAGCTCAAGTTCCAACTCATCGAACAGGTCTACCGTGGCGTTTCCCTTTTCCTTCTTTTCCGGGACGGCACCCGGTATCGGCTCGTATCCCGCGGGTTCGAGCAGGGATTCCGACTCGATCTCCGCCCGTTCCATCACCGGTTCATCCATGGAAATATCACCGCCCTCGTAGAGATGATCCCGTGCCCTGTAGTAACGCGCCCTGGAGGCAACCAGGCTCGGATTATCTATCAGCGTCCTTCCGAAATTGAACTCGAGGTTCCGGTCCTTCGTGATCTCCGCCGTCACCGCGCCGATCCGTGACGCCGGCGTATGGCTCATCCTCAAAAGCTCGTCAATGCCGAAATTCAGCGCGTGGGGCTCCCGGCTCTTGAGCGAGATGTTTTCCTCGACGAGCTTGTTTTCCAGGAACGCGTAGATCCGCGTGATCGGCTTGGCATAGAATCTCGATTCCGTCCGTATGAAGGTGAACCAGACCCTCTGGCTTATTGCGGTGAATATTCTCTTCAGCAGATCGGAGGATTTCCTTATCAGTTTCATGAGCGATTCCTCGTCGATCGGAAGGAGCACCGATTGTCCGAAGCTGATCGCCGTCGCGTTTCGCGGTTTGTCGGAAACGATCGCCAGTTCGCCGAATATCTCCCCCTCCTTGAGAATCGAAAGGATGATCTCGCTGCCTCCATGGAATTTCACGATTTTCACGCGGCCTTTCTTTATGATATAGAGCTCATTCCCCGGCTCATGCTCGCAGAAAATGATCTGTCGGTCTCCGTAAAGCCGGTATATCCCCTCGGAAACCGGGGGAGCCATGCCGCGGTTCGCGTCATCGCCGAGGGATTGAATTGCATTCCGCGCCTCTTCGGCGTGGTGCCCCCCGGGGTACAGCTCAAGATAACGCCGCATCACATAGCCGGCATGGCTCTTCGCGCCGACCGTGCGATAATAGGTCCCCAGCTCGAAAAGGAGAAGCTCCTCGGGGGCGGCCATGTCATTGCCTCCCTCCATGGGGAAAATCATGGTGTCGTAATGACGGAGTTCCTCCGCGTACGAGTTGATCAGCTTGATCGCGATCTCCGAGTTCTTCTGCAAAAGGGACAGGAATTTATCCCTGGTGAAGCTTATCACCGACGAATTTACCTTCGCGAAAGCGGTCTCCATGCGGGGCCGCCTGCTGAGGGAAGAAATGAAACCAAACACGTCTCCCGGGCCGGCGTTATTGCCATGGGTGCGGACCCGCTCGTTGCTGCTTTTGAACTCCACAAGGCCGTTCTCAACGATATAGACCTCGTCGACATCCTCGTCGCCCTCAATATACACGTACGATCCGGCCCTGAATAGCGTTCTGTTCCGATCTTTCATCCTCTTACATCCAGTAGACCTGCATGCTCTCTTTCAGGTTTTCGGCGGCATCCTTCGTTACCAGGGCTGAAACGAGCTCAAGGGCAAAGGGTATCGCGCATCCCGGGCCCCTCGCGGTGATGATCCCACCGTCCCGCACTACGGGGTCCCCTACAGGGCGGGCGCCGGTCATGTAATTCTCAAAGCCGGGATAGCATGTCGCGCGTTTTCCCTGGAGCACGCCCGCGGCGCCAAGGACCATCGGCGCGGCGCAGAGCGCCGCCGTGATCTTCCCCGCCCTCGCCATCTCCCTGACGAGATCCACTACCCGCGAGTCGTTTTTCAGATTCTCGCTTCCGGGCATTCCGCCGGGCAGGGCGATGCAGTCATAGTCGCCGGCGACGGCGCCGTCGATCGACGCGTCCGCCGTTATCCTTATCGAGTGGGAACCCGTGACGGGGTTTGACTTCAGATGCACGGTGGTCACCCGCGCCCCGGCGCGCCGGAGCACATCGATTATGGTCACCGCTTCGATTTCCTCGAACCCTTCAGCGAGGGGAACGATCACCCGCATGGCATCCTCCGTGGCGAACGTGTTTTTTACCCGTGCTCAGGATGGCTGGATACCCGGCGCCGCCGTCTTCGCCTCGACGAGCTTCTTCTTCAGCTCGTCTTCCAGCTTGCGGAGCTCGACCTCGGCCTGGCGACGCTTCGTCCTTCCTTCCTGCTGGATCCTCAGCGTTTCATCGATCGTGCCGATGAGATTATCGTGCACCTTCTTCAGGGTCTCGATCTCCACTATTCCCTTTTCGGATTCCCTAGCGATACCGACGGTTCCCTCCTTCAGCATCTCCGCGTTTTTCTCGAGCAGCTCCTTCGTGGTCTTCGAAACTTCCTTCTGCATTTCGAGGGACTTTTTCTGGCGGACAATGCCGATGGCGATGACCACCTGGTTCTTCCAGAGGTGAATCACGTTGAGAATCGAGCTCTGGATCTTTTCAACCAGGACCTGGTTGCCGCTCTGTATTAGCCTAACCTGCGGGTTGGTCTGCTGGGCCACTACACGGGACAGCTGGAGGTCATGCACCTTCTTTTCGAGCCGATTCAACGCCTGGGTCATGTCCTGCACCTTCTGCGCGTCAAGGGCGTCACCGGATTTCTCCGCCTGTGCCTTGAGCTCGGGAATGATCTTCTCCTCGATTTCCTTCATTTTCATCTTCCCGGCAAGGATAAACAGGTCAAGTTCCCTGATATACTCGAGGTTCTTCTCGTAGAGGGCGTCAAACATCGTGATGTCCTTTAAAAGCTGCATGCGGGATTTCGACAGCTCGTCCACGATCTTTTCGATCTGCACTGCGAGTTTATCGAACCCGGCAAAGGACTTCTGGGCGCTTCGTATCAGGCTGCCGATGATCGGGATCTTCATGATGCCGCTTTCGCCCGTCAGCTGATCAACCTTGAGGCTCTTTACCTTTACCATCAGGTCGGTGAGAATGTCACCCACGTACCCGCTGTCCCTGGCGCGTATCTCGCTGAGAATCGTATCGGAAAAGCTCGATATCCCGCTCTGGGAGCCGACGCCGAACTGAATGATGCTCTGGGAGTCCCCCACGTCCAGCTCCTTTTTAATCTGCTCCACCTTCCCCTTTTCCTCATCGGTCAGATC
>CAZKPR010000026.1:0-4123 GCA_964554685.1 uncultured Leptospirales bacterium
CCCGGGCGAGCTGGCCGAGCTCGTCGCGGCTCGAGATGTCTATGCGGTGGTCCAGGTTCCCCCCGCCAATTATCTCTGCGCCGCGGGAAAGCGACTTGATGGGCCGTATGATGACGCTTGCGAGGATGATCGAACCGACGATGGAAATAAGGAGGAACAGGAAGGCCACGGGCACGATGATCATGAGGAGGCGGTCCACCTCGTCAATGATGACGGAGTTGGAAAGACCGATGATCACGGATCCGATCTTTCTTCTGTCGATCTTGTTCAGCACCGTCCTGGAAAAATCGTAGATCCTTGCCCGGGGATTTCCCGCTTCCCTGACCTCGACGATCCGTATATCGGGGTTTTCCATTCGCTCCCCCAGGCCCCGCTCGACGCCGTCCCCCAGGGGAGTCGCGGGTTCTCGCACGCCCCGGCGGTCAAAGTAGTGGACGATCAGGTCGTTCCGGTCCAGGACGAAGGCGTAGCGTATGTACTCGATCTTTTTCAGGTCGTTGATGGCGGCTATCATGGAGAGCTCGTCAACGCCGATCGACTGCTGCGTCGTGTTCGCCAGGTGGACGGTCTCCCGCTCCATGGACTGCATGATCTGCGTCTTCAGGAGGTCGGTTTCGCGCCAGATGAAAAACAGGATGATGGAAAGAATGATGACCGAAACCATGGTGATGATGGCAAGGGAAAACTTGAGGCGAATCCCGAAACGGACCCCTTCGTCGGGGCGGGTCTTCGTGCCCCCGCCGCCTTCACCCGCCGGCGTTTGTCGTGCTGCTGAATCGGACATCTCCCCCCTACCGCTCCATGAAGGCCAGGACCTTCCTGATGTTGTTCCTGGCCTTCACGTTCCCCGGGTCGATCGTAAGGACCTTGCGCCACTCCTCGATCGCCTTCTGGAAATTATTGTTGGTGTAATGATTGATGCCGTTGTAATAGTACCTGTTGACCAGCTCGCGCTGCCTCGGCGTCAGGGTGTCCTGGCGCTCCGCCGCGGGGACCCCGATCCTCAGCTCAGATTCGATCTTGTTCACCGTGACGACGGCCCTCACGTTCCCGGGGTCCCTCTGGGCCACCCAGCGGAAATGCCCCAGGGCCTGCTGGATGTTCTCCCTCCCCCCCCGCTGGTAGAGGTTCATGCCCACCCTGAAGCGCCGCTCTATCTCGTCCCGTTCCCCCGGGGCCAGCTCCGCGGCCCCGGCGTCCCGCAGCCCCGCGTTTGCCTGGGCGATAAGAATGTCGATCTCCGGGTAGTTTCTGTCAATCGATTTAATTGTGTTGAATATCCTGAGGGCGTTCCGGAAGTCCTTTTTCTCCATCCGCTCCCTGCCCTCCATGATCCTTGTGGCCACCACGCGGTCCTTTTCACCCGGGTTCATCATCATGTCGCACTTGATGATGTACTCCCGCGCTATCTTGTTATGGGGGAAAAGCCTTAGTATGCTGTCCCATTTCTTCTTCGATTCCTCATACTCTCCCCTCTCGAAGAGGCTCCTCCCTGAGACGATGAAAGAATTCACGATGTCGTAGTAGGGGGAATTCCGGTCAACCTCTTCCTCCTCCTCGATCCGCAGGGCTTCCCGGGCACGCTTCAGGTACTCCTCGGCCTGGCGGTTGTTGCGGTCGAGGTTGAGCGTGGCCACCAGGGCGTCGATGGCGTCCCGGTACCGCCCCCTCGTGTAGGCGATGATACCCTCCTGAAACTTCCGGTTGATCCGCTCGAGCCGCAGGGCGCGCTGCCGCGCATCGTAGTCCTTTTTCAGGCGGTCAAGATCGTCGATCCTCTGCCGGGCGTCCTTGTAATCCTTGATCAGGGCCAGGCTCGTCTCGAAATCCTGCCTGGCCTCGTCGAACCTGTTGTTGTTTACGTTTACGATCCCCGAGCGGTACGAGGCCTCGGCCTGCTGGAGGCGCTGGGCATACATCTGCCGCTCCTCAACGATCTCGTCGATCTGCTCAAGATAGCTCCTGGCGTCGCGGTGCCTCCGGTCGTCCGCCAGGACCTGCCGGAACTCAACCCGCGCCGCGGCATACTCCTTGCGCTCGAAGAAATCGATCCCCCGGGCCATGGCCGCACGTATACGCTCGTACCGCGCGCGGTTCTCGATCGCCAGGTCGCACTTCCTCTTCCCCTCGATGGCCTCGACGTCCTGGGGAACGAACCGGAGGACCTTATCCCAGAGATCCCGGGCCTTGTCGTAATCGGGGGCCGCCAGGGCCATCTCCGTCCGGGCCTGCTCCTTCAGCGCCTCCACGCGCTCCCGCATCGCCCGTGAAAGGCGGAGCTTTTCCTCGGCGGTGCGAATATCCTCCTCGAGCCTGCGCATATCCTCCAGGGCGTCCCGCATGTCACCGTCCTTTGGATCGAGGCGGTAAGCGATCACGTAATCCTTGATGGCGTTCTTCCCCGTGGAAATGCCGATCTCCAGCTCCTTGTCCTCCTCCGCGGCGAGTTTTCTACGGGCGATACGGTAATTAAGGCGCGCCTTCTGGTAGGAAAGATCCTTCCTCTGCTTGATCTCGTAGACGAGCTCGATCTTCTGCTGGATCCGCTCGTTATCGGGTTCGATTTCAAGGCAGCCGAGCCAGAGACCAATGGCCTGGTTGTATTCCTTGTTGTCGAAATAGACCTGGGCCGCACGGTCCATGTCGCGGACCGAGGCGGAATGGAGACCCGTGAACGCCTGGAGGGCAATCATGAGGGCGAAAAAAACGATGCGCCGTTTCGGAAAGGGCTTCATGTCATTGTCCGCCTGTACCCGCTCCTTCACTCTCGTCACTTTAAATATACTACGCCGTGGAAAATTTTTCTTGAAATTATTCGCCCCACCCTGTCAATGTACACCCGGAAACACGATTCATGACGCGGGTGTAATTCAGTGGTAGAATGCCAGCTTCCCAAGCTGGACGTCGTGGGTTCGAGCCCCATCACCCGCTCATTCTTTTCCTTCCGAGTCGCCAGAACAGCCCCAGCCTGAACCTCGCGCGCTGGACGTGGAACGCGATCCGCGAACCGAACCCGAAGGTGGTCATGACGATCCCGAGACCGATGCAGAGAATGGCGATCCGCGCCACGCGGGGGGGAAGCCTGTCCACCACGCCGCGGGCATAGCGTATGAAGGGCGACGGGGCCACGCCCCCCCGTACCGTGATCCGTTCAACGCGGGGAGCCGTCCAGTAGTGCATGGTCCTGCCGTCCGAGGTAACCGCGTACTTGCCCCTCACGCCGATGTAATACTCTCCGTCCCGCAGGTCCGCCACGTCGAGAACGGGACCCCTGTGGGTCACCCGGCGGGGGACGGGCCGCTCCGCTCCATCAATATAGACCGAATAACCGAGCATCGTACCGGGGCCGACGTTACGCGGCACAATGAGGGCCCTGAAGGAGCGGCGCTCCACCACCTTGCGGGGATCGAAGGGAAACTGGATGGCCACCGAGGGGCCCCGGGCCGCGACGGCGCCGTCCGGTACCGGCCGTGGCCCCGGGACGGGACGGAACCGCTTCATAAAACGGCTCTCCTCCTCGGCGATACGCTGGTAGTATTCCGGGTCTATCACGCTGTCCGGGGGACCGATGATAAAATCATAGGTCGAGACCCTGCTGACCTGGTTCGTCCTGTCAATGGCCGCCACGGTGAAGAAATAGGTCCCCTCTTCAAGATCGCTGAAACTCATGGTAGTCCGGGTCGTGAAATCCCCGGGCATTTCGACGGAATCCTTCGACAGGTGGTAGACAAAACCCTTCACGCGCTCCATGTCGTCGATTCCCCAGGAGAACTCGGCGTTACGCTCCTCCGTGGCCTTGCCCTGCGGCGTCGTTGCCGATACCACGACGGGGGCCGGCATGGGATTCACTGCGAGCTGGAGGCGGTAGTGGACGGTGCGGCTGTAATTCTGGGCGCCGTCAACCGCCCGTATGTGGAAGTACGACACGCCGTCCTTCAGGTTCTCGGTAATCTTTTCCGTTGTGATAGTCGGTCCGAGGTTCACGACCGTGGGATTGAAATCGGGTATGTCGTTGACGATGGCCGCGTACCCGGACAGCCCCGACTCGTCCCGGGGAGGGCGCCACTTCATCTCCACGTAGGGAAGACGCGACCATGTTCCCTCGGGATTGGTTTCCGAGAAG
>CAZKPR010000026.1:4133-19429 GCA_964554685.1 uncultured Leptospirales bacterium
CCTCCATGTAGACGTCCGTCTGCTTGCCCATGATGACGTTCCGCTCCTCCCAGAAGACGAGGAGGCGCCTCCCCGCCGAGACGACCACGGGATTCCTCGACTCGTACCGCGCCTCGGATACGGCGGCCTCCTGGCGCATGGCGTTTTCCACGGGAGCGTATTTCCGCGCGAAGATACGGGCGCCCCCTTCCCGGGTATCGTACCAGAGCACCATCAGGTCCTCCCCCGTAAGGCCGATGACGGGGGAGTAGCAGTTGGTGAGCGCCGTGGAGACCTCCAGCGGCCTCTCATCCCATGAACCGCCGCGATCGCGCCCGCGCAGCAGCCTGATCGCCCAGCTCTTTTCGTCGTTGTTCTGGTAGGCCACGTAGAGGGTATCACCCTGCATTACCACCGACGGCGAGGCGTTATTCCCTTTACTCGAGGTGATACGCTTCTTGCCGCCCCAGGTCCTCCCGTAATTCGACGACCGTATCAGGTAGAGGTCATCGGAAAAATCCTCGTCCTTTCCCTGCCAGACAATGTAGAACTGCTTGCCCGACATCGTTATGGAGGGGAAGAACGCCCCCCGCATGCTGCTGCTCAGGCGGATAAGGGACCGCGCCTCCTCGAATTCGAGGCCCCCGCGGCTCACGGCGTGAAAGAGGTTGACGGTATCCTCGACGGTTCCGTGGTAGAAAAGGTGGGCCTGTCCCCGGTCGTCATAGTAAATCCTGGGTAGCATCTCCATATCCTTCCCCAGGTCGATTTTTCTCGGCTGGCTCCACGTGACGCCAAGATCGCCGGACACGGAGCTGAATATGCGGGTGCTTGATTCCGCCTCCACGTAGGCGTGCCATACGACGATGAGCTCGCCGGAAGGGGAAATCGCCGGGAAGGGATGCATGGCCGTCCGCGACCTGGCCACGGCGACCCGCACGGGGGCGCCGATCCGATCGCCGCCGTCGAGGGAAAGGGCGCAGTAGATCCCCTGGGCCCCGCCTGCACGGCCCTCGAAGGCCACGGCGATGATGTCGCCCCGGGATGCCGCCGCCACGTCGCGGGCCACGACATTGAACGTCGATACCTGGAGGCTCCTCTCCCATCCCACGGGATTGGTTGACACCCGCCGGTTCTGAAAAACCATGGCCGCCCCGATGGCGAACAACGTAGCGAACAGCACCAGGCGGGGCACCCTCCTGAAAAGGGGGTACCTGAAATAGAGGTTGACCATGTAGGAACCAATTCGTTTCATCGCTCATCCATCCCGGATTATCCGGCCATTGGCCGCCGGATCCCCCGCGATGCGTACCTCCGCCATGATCATGGCATACCATACTCCCGGACGGATGTCAATCGCCCTGTCATTATCATCGCCCAATAATTGAATAAATATTACGCAATAATGTCATGATGTGTACCGCACTTTCACCACCCGGAGATTTCGAAAAACCGTCATCCAGGGCCGCACACACGCTTCCCCGGTAACATCAACATATATCTATCTTTGTATAAAAAGACCGTGTCCGGTTGCAAAAAACCGTGAATCGGACCTCCACGCCTTTATCCTGTGACATAAAAAATATCTTGAATTGTTTTACCGATTCCCGTACGTTCCCTAACAAAAATCGACTCGGATGAGTGGCGGGAGAATGGGTATCAGGGACATCATACGCTCGGAGGTTGACCGGCTCTTTATCGTCGACCCGGAATGCTACATCGTGTTCACGGGTGAGACGACGGATGACCTGAAGCCTTTCATACGCATTGGCAACTGGCGCGACATGCCCGTCGGCCTGATCCCCCTGATCGAGAACATCATAATCACCGACAGCCTCATCGGCGATCCCGCCCACGAGCAGTTCAATATTGACGTGCGCCACCTCGGCGACAACCGCTACATCGGGGAGGAGGGGATCGTCAACAGGTTCCTGGAATATCAGAAAATCTTCGGCCTTGATCTCACGAACGCCTCCGTGGTGGACATCAAGAAGGACCTCCCCGAGCTTTCGAGCGAAAAGAACATATCGCACAAGAACCAGTTCATCGGGGTTTTCTACCGGGACGGAAATTTCAAGATACTCCTGGACAGGGACGTTATCTTCGACCTCCACGGGATCACGGCGGGTCCCACGGGGTGGAGGCAGTTCAATGACCTCCTCGCCGCCTCACGGGGGAAAAGCGGGCGCTACGAAGGATCGGGCCTGTTTATCGCGGGACGCAACCCGGTGTTCCATCACCGGGGGCGCTTCTACCCCTATCTTTTCCCCGATGGCTATTTCGAGGACTTCGCCCGCCTCGGCGTGGACCCCGGTAGAATCGAGGCGGTACTCTTTCCCTCGCTCAATCTCACGACCCTGACGAAGCTCCTGAAGTGGGTGCACGGCACGGGCCGGGGGATCCGCGTTTTCTCCAACAACGAGGACCTGGAACCGATGCGGCGCCTCTTTTCCAGGGGAAGGATAACAATCGAAAAGTTCTCAGGCCTCGAGTACCGCGCGGAATCGGGGGTGGAGATCGCGAACTACCCGGGGACATTCAACATCCGGGTCCGCTTCGAAGAACCCGGAGAGGAATTCATCGTCCCCTTCATCAAGGGCCCCGCGGGGGCGCGGGAGATACTCAGGGAAAAGGCCGACCTTTTCCTCATTGCATACACGGCCTTCGAGGAGATCGCGATGCTTCTCCGGTCCACCTCCACGCCCTTCGCCGTCATCGACGACGGCAACCGCAACGCCGCCAAACTCGCCGGGCTGGGCCGCCTTGTCCTCTCGCCGGGCCGCCACTATGAGCTCCGGCGATGCCGCGACTCCGGGGAACTCATCGCCCTCTCCGGCCTTGACGGGGAAACGGCCGCGCTTCTACTGGACGACCCGGAGGCCGTGGGTACGCGTCTTTCCGATGAAGGGGAGACGGATCCCGCCCGGTGGTGCAATACCGTTTCCCTGGCAATGGCCTTTCTCCACGGCACGGGTGACAGGAATCTCTCGGCGCGCCTGAAACGTCTCGTCGATGCGCCATCCCTGGGGCTCTCGTCCCGCCTGATGCGTTTCGACCCGGCGCGTCACACCATCATTCTCGCCCTGGCCAACGGGGGCGTCTTTCCCTTCATCGCCCCGGCGGAGGACCGCGGCAGCCTCCGTCTCTTCGACTCGATTGTCCCCGGGGAGGAACCCGGTGAGTTGAGCCCCGCCCTCCGGGATGCCCGGGCGCGGATTATCGAGGACCGCGAGCGCCTCAAGAAGCTGATCGACCTCTACACTGAATCCGGATCCTACCGGGAACGCGTCCTGCCCCACCTTGACGCACTGGGCAAGGCGATAGAGGCGCGGAAGCGCCGAAGCGCCGAGGAGGGCCTGAGCCTGGACTCTCCGGTATCCGTCACCACGGTCCCCGGTTCCCGGACGCCGCCGGGGAACTCCTCCCCCGCGGCGCGTCCTGCCCCGACCCGAAGGCGCCCGCTCATCGCCCTGCCGGCGGTCCTGGCGCTGGCCATTGCCGCTGCTCTCCTTCTCCGCAGCATCTCGCCCGACTTCGGCGGGCTCCTCGTGCGGGACCGGACGGCATCCGTGGAAAGCAGGGTACTCGACGAGCGGTACCGGGACTTGGGCAAGCGGCTCGGCATCCGCATACGCGACCGCGACATTCTCCGATACGCCAACGATGTCGCCCTGGCCAACGGCTACCACAGGATCAGGGACACGGACATGAAGAAAGGAAATCCCGACTGGATCTATCCGAACAACGTCTTCGTGATGCTTGACGGGGAGCGGGTGACGGTGAGCAGGGGAGACACCCTGTGGAATCTCTCCCGGAACAAGCTGATCGAATCGGTCCTGGTATTCGATGACGTCATGGCGCGCCTTGACGGCGCCGGGCACCACGAGCTGGCGGTTCTCGTGATCCGGGCCATGGCCCACGCCACGTCCGAGGAGCGCTCCGGCCGACTGATACGGAAGCTGGAAACCATGAATGCCGGGAGGACGGAATGACATGAAAAAAGAACCCGGCAGGGACTACTACATCGAACCAGTTGAGATCGAGGTGTATTTAAAAAAGGCGGGCAAGGTCCGCACGGTCGTCAAGGACCTCTACGTTGAGCTTGTGCCGGTGGAACCCCTGAATGAAAAAAGCAGGATGATCTTTGACGCATTCAGGGAAAAGAACGAGCCGATCGACCTGATGGAGGTCCAGAACCTCTTCCCCGAGTACATCAAGATAATCTACGACTCATACTACCAGAACATGGACCTCTTCGAAAAGCTTTCCATGCATTTCAAGTCGGGCCTCACGGGAAGCGTCGATTCATGGCGCATGGCCCTCTACTTTACCGAGCTCCTTTTAAAGTACGAACCCACGGTGGCCTCGAAGAGCATCGGCGATTTCCAGACCTACAACCTGAACTACCTCATCATCAGGCTCAACGGGCTGAAGGAGGGCTTCCTCCTTGAGGACTCCACCGTGGCCTACCTCATCAAGCGGTATAACATCCACTACCGCGACCGCCCGCGCGACAAGGAATTCGACAAGCTCGTCGAGCTCTGGGAATACAACGTGAAGGAAAAATTCTTCTGAAGCCAGGAATGCGCCCCCGGCGGGCATTCTTTCAGAAGGAGGCGAGAGAAACGATTTCGCCGCTGGCGAGCCCCACGTACGCGGCATCGCCCGCCACGGTCACCGGCGTGGTCACCCCCGAACGAAGGCCCTGCTTCCAGTTCAATTCCCCCGAACCGGCGTCGAGGGAGAAGACCGCCGACCCGCTCGGGACCAGGACGGCGCCGCGGGAAACGTCGGGACCGGCGACTATGGATGATCCGGTGCGGAATTCCCATGCCCGGTTTCCCGTGCCGATTTTCAGGGCGTGGAGGACACCATCCTCGGAACCGACGTACACCATGTCACCGGAAAAGGCGGGGGATGACAGGATCGCCCTGCCGGCCCTGTACATCCACTTCAATCTCCCGCTCCGGGCGGAAATGGCGTAGAAGGACCCTCCGTAGCAGCCCACGAAAAGGATCCCTTCGTGCACCACCGGAGAGGCCGTGAAGATCCTGCTCTCCGTCGTGAAGGACCACTTCACGTCGCCGCTCTCCTTTTCTATCGCGTGGATCCGCGAACGATCTGTTCCGACGTAGAGCAGTCCGCCGTGACTCGCCATGGAGCTGAATACTCCCTCCTCGAGGTCCCTCCTCCATAGCTCCTTCCCGTCATTCGAAAAGGCCTGGACCGACCCGTAACTCGTGGCGAGGTAGATTGTCCCATTCTCCACGATGGGTCCCGCGCCGAAGAGAAGGGGACCCGCCACGTCCTTCCTCCACCGGACGCGCCCGCTGGAAACATCAAGGCACACCAGCTGCCCCCTCACGGTGACGACATAGACCGAGGAACCCTCCACGGCGGGGGTGGAGCGGGCGTCGCTGCCCAGGGCGGTGCGCCACAGGGCGCGGCCCCGGGGATCAAGTCCCGCGATCTGTCCGTTCTGCGCCGCGACGATGATCATGTTCCTGGCGTACACGGGACGTGACATGACGCGGGAGGCAAGACCGGTGCTCCACCTGAGCCTTCTTCCCGGTTTTTTCTCCCGGTACTGCGGCACCGTGGAAACAAGTCGCGCATCCACCCGCCTCTTTTCACCGGCCGAAAGCACAACGCTCTCCCGGAAATCCTCGTAACCCTCCGCCTTGATCTCGACGAGGATCCGTTCTCCCGGGGAAGGATTCAGGACCAGCGAACCGTATCCCTTCAAACTCGAATTGATGTAGATAGCGCCCCTTTTCACGGATGTAACGATTTCAAGAACAGGGGCTCCTTCCCCGCTGACGCGCCTCCGTGCCTCCTCGGCTTCGCGCTTCCTGGCGAGCTCCGCCTCGCGCCGCCGCAACTCCTCCGCCTCGCGCTCCTTCGCGAGCTCCGCCTCGCGCCGCCGCAACTCCTCCGCCTCGCGCTCCTTCGCGAGCTCCGCCTCGCGCTTGATTCTCCGTGATTCCTCCATTCGCCTTTCTTCTTCAGCCCGTTCCGCCGCGATCTCGGCGGCCGTTTTCCGCGGGATTATTTCATCGGCGCTGCCGACCAGCGCGCCGGCAGTGCTCAGGTAGAGGGGACGCGGGGAGGTCTCTCCCAGCAAGGCGCGGCCTTCACCGAGAAGCCTCACTCGCCAGTAATAGACACCCGGGGCAAGGTCCTCCACCACCGCCTCGTCATCCCTGGTTTTTCGCATGGCCGCCACGTCAAGGAAGCCCGCGTCCCGGGCGACCTCGAGGCGGCGGTCGCCGGTAAAGCCCTCGACCCTCCAGGGAAACCGCACCGCGGCGGTGATCACCCCTCCCCCGGCCTCACGGGCCGCCTTCACCACGGGAACACCCGGGGTCACCGCCACCGGCGGCAGGATGACAAGGGCACGGGGTTTTGAGAACACCGGTTCGCCCTCCTCCCCCGTTGAGGCAACGCGCCAGTAATAGCGCGCCGGGGGAAGGGAATCACGCATGGGGAAATGATTCCTGCTTGCCGGCGAGGCGAAGGCCACGTCGGTGAAGTCGGGATCCCGGGCGATAATGAAGCGGTAGGCCCCGGTCCGGTCCTCGTCGCTCCAGCTGAAGATGAATTCCTTTCCCCCTCCCAGGGTGCCGCTTCCCGCGCGGTGCCCGTCCGGAGGAAACAGGAGTTGCGGCGGGCGCGCCTTCTCTCTCCGCACGATCATGAAGGAAGACTCGTCACCGCTTTTTTCGTAGGAGGCGAAGGCGGCATTCATGGGGGTCACGCGCCAGGTGTAGGAGCCCTCCCGGAGGCCGTCCAGGGATACCTCTCGGAGGGAGGAGGTGAAGCTCCTCTCGGTTGCCCCGTTCTTCATAAGATCAACCCTGTACTCGTTGGCGAAGCGGCTGCCCTGCCAGCGAAAGGCGACGACCGGGGGCTCGTCGACATAGGTCAGGGATTCACCCCGTGCCGGCGCCAGGATACGCACCGGGGTGTCCCTCAGTATGCTCAATCGGCGGACGTCGCTGTAGTCGCCGTCGCCTCCGCCGGTACCGCGAATACGCCAGTAATAATCACCCTCCGCCAGGGTCACGCCGAGGGACCCGCCGCCCGGCGCGGGGATCCTCCGGGGACGCGTAAAGGTCCTTTCCCGGGCGATCTCAAGAACGAGCGCCCCTTCACCTTCCAGCGCCTCCCATCTGAAATCAACGGTTGCCGCCGCGGCGGCGGTCACGAACGTGGCCAGGGGCGACGGGGCGAGGGCCTTCAGGCTTCGCCTGATCACCTTTGCCTCTTCACCTGCGGTGACCACGAGCCTCTCGTCGTCCCCCAGGGTCCGCGACGTTCCCCCGGCGGTCACCTCCGCCGTGCCGCCGGTAACCGTCACGTCGAGACCGGCCTCCCCTGTGCTTGAAAGCTTCACGTCGGCCTTGTCAAGGGACACCACGGCCTCGGATGACCGGATGCTGAGCTCCTGGGCGTCTCCTTCGGCCAGGGAGGAGCGCTGGGCCGATATGGTCCCCCGGGTGAAGTCGACGGTGATACCTTTCCGCGAGAGGGCGAGGAGGATGAGGCTGTTCTCGTCAAGCCCGATGGTGGTGCCGTCGTCGAGTTCGATCACCGCCTCGGAGAGATCCGAGGTCCTGATGGAGTCGTAATTATAGAGGGGGGCCTTCTGATCGAGATCCTCCCACACCACCTCTTCGGCGTATTTCCGCTGGGCCACCCTCCGCTTGAAGGTGATGGTGCCTATCCGCTCACCGTCCCCCGCCCCTCCCCGGGCCGTGAAGTCCGCGTAGAGAAGGGCGGAACAGAGGATGATGATGAGAGCCGCGCCCCCCAACACCAGGAAATCGGGATTGATCTTATTCCAGGATTTCATATTTCACTTCTTCTTCACCCGCGCCTGCCGACACGGTCTCCTTCGTCCCCAGCATGCGCCTCAGCTCCGCGACGTTCCGGGGGGCCAGGGAGTCCCCGGCCCGCCCCAGGACAGCAAAAATCTGCTGGGGCTCCTTCTTGCCCTTCACCTTGATTTTCTTCATGGGCTCCAGGAGAAACAGGTCCTTCACGATGTCACGGGTATCCTGGGATATGAGGATGTCCGTGCCGAACGGCTTGTTCAGGGCCTCGATGCGCGATGCCAGGTTGACCGTATCGCCGATGACCGTGTACTCCATCCGCTCCTCCGAGCCGATCTGCCCGGCGAGGACGGGCCCGGTGTTGATGCCGCACCCGATGGTGATGACCGGCTTCCTCTCTCCCCCCCGGCCCCTGTTGAACTCCATGAGCTCCCGCCGCATCATGAGGGCCCCGTTCACGGCGTTCTCCGCGTCGTTCCCGTGGGACATCGGCGCCCCCCATACCGCCATGATGGCGTCGCCGATGAACTTATCGACCACGCCCATCGTCTCGTTGACGCACTGGACCATCCGCGTCATGTACTGGTTCAGGAATTCTACCACTTCCTCCGGCTCGAGGGATTCCGAGATGGCGGTGAACGACCTGATGTCGGAGAAGAAGATGGTCGCCGTCTTCCGCTCACCGCCCAGCCTGATCTCGCCCCTGAGCACCTGCTCGGCGATCTCCTTGTTCACGAACTTGCCGAAGGTTTCCTTCAGCATCTCGCGCTCCTCGAGGCCCCTGCCCATGGCGACGAAAGAGCGCGTCAGCTCGCCGATCTCGTCCCCCGAGGTGGGAATGATATCGACCCTGAAATTCCCCTTCTCGATCTCCTTCGTGGCGCCGAAGAGACGAACGATGGGCCCCGAGATGGTCTTGCTGAAAAAATAGACGATGCAGACGGCGAGGGTAAGGACGATGATCATGATCAGGATGTTCCGCCGCTGGATCCGGTAGACCGACTTGAATGCCCGGTCCTCGCTCACCGTGGAGATCACCCCCATGCCGCCGATCCCTATCTTCTTGAAGGAGCCGATTCGGATTACGCCGTCCTCGTCGCGATACCGGCGCTGACCGTTGTCGATCCTGCTCTTCAGCATCTGCATTACGATGGGGTCATTGCGGTAGCTCACGTGGGAGAGGACGATCCCGCTCTCGGGATGGGCGATGACGTCGCCCCGGCCGTTCACCATGAAGGTTTCGAAGATGTCGCGGGTCTGGAAGGCCCGGAGGAAGAGGTTCATCTTCACGTAACCCACCAGTATGGACGCCACGCCGCCGCCGGGATACGTCTGGAACGGCATGGCGATGGCGAAAACGGGTGAGCCGAAGCTTTTCGAGACATTCTGCACCGAGACCTCGTTCCTGAAGGCGTCCTCGAAGAGCGAGGCGTTCTCGCCGTTGACGCGGTTCATCTCGGCCGGGGTGAGCCGGTTATCCGCGAAGAAGCTCCTGCTGAATATCGCGTTGCCCACGCGAAACGCTTTTCCCGTCCCCGTGGCAATGCCCACGTAAATCATGTTCGGATCATTTTCGAAAAAGAGCTCCGTGAAGTAGTCCTTGCCGGGAAAGAACCGGGTCATCGTGTTCCCGATCATGTTGAGGCGCTCGGTCAGCGACACGATGTCGGTCTCTATCTTCATCGAGGTAAGCTCGGCGATCTTAAGGTTCAGTTCGTTGACGCGAATGCGGTTATCAGACTTGAAGAAAAAGGTCGCCAGGAGAATCATCCCCGTCAGGGACGCGACGATGATCAGCGAGATTATCGCGATGAGCTTGGTGCGTATCGTCATCGTGTACAGGAACCGGCGGATCCCGTCGAGGATGGTTGTATCCTTTTCCATGGAGCAGTGCACCTCGCGCCGCCGGGATACCAAACCCTCACCGGCGGCAGAAAATAATTATCCAATCACGGCACCGGGGCCGTCACCGGTAAAAGACCCAGTAGAGAATATCGAGCAGTATGCAGAATAAGAACAGCGCGGAATAAGAGACGGCGACGATGTAGAGAATCCTGCCCGCCATGTCAATCAACTCTCCCTCGTGACGCGGCACCCGAAGCCCTGCCGACCCGCTTCACCGCGTGATGGTCACGGTGCCGCACGGCGGGCCCTGCCCGACCCGTGATGACAGAGCACTATGGTTCATCGATTCAATTATTGCAACAATTTTTTGGAGGGCACGAGTGCGGGGAAGGCCCCGGACCGCGGGTGCAGTCGCGGGTGCGTCTCTCCGGGACCCCGCGTCAGCGGAGGGGCGGCGGCGCGATGCCTACTCCCCCTCTTTCAGGCCTTTATCCGACGTCCCGTCCTCCTTCCCGGTTTCGTCATGTTCGGTATCAGCGCCCTTTTCGATATCATCCTCGACCTTCACCTGGCTGATGAGCCCGTCCAGCATGGAGTCCTTCGAAAGCCGCGCGTAATTGTCCATCAGGTGCACCTTGTAAGACTCGAAGTCGACACGGTCGCCCTGGGGAAGCTCCCCCTCGGCGGTTGCGAGAAGATCGAAGGTCGCGTTGATCAGCTTGAAATTGAAGTCGTCGATATACTGCCGCATGATGTCCTCGGCCTTCTCATACTCCCCGTTGAGGAGATAGCGCGCCGTCTTGGTCTCATTCCTGAAGCGCACCCTTTTTTCGACGCTTTTCTCGAAGGTGCGGTCCTTTGCCGCGTCATCGGCCTTTGCCGCGGCGGAGTCCTCCTCCTGGCGCTCCATGAAGGTTTTACCGAGTTCCCTGATGTAGTCCTCTTCGTTCAGGTCGGCGTACCGGTTGAAGAACAGGTTGCCCGCCGCGCGCTCGTTCCGGCAGAGTTGATTGTATATCTTGAACTTCATTTCCGTCGTCTGGCTTTCGAAAAGGGCGAGGAAGGCGTACCTCTTGGCGCGCCGGGCCATCTTGATGGCGTCCTCGAACTTGTAAATCTTGTAGGAGTGCAACTTGGGATTCGACGCGTCACCCACCGTGTAGTGGACCCAACTCACGGTACGGTCACGGTATCCAAGGGTGAGGTAGAGGCGGGCCCTGGCGTTTTTTGATCGTATGATCCGCGGCGCCAGGCGGTCCAGGATCGCCTTGGAATCCTCAAGGTAGTGGTCCTTGACCATCTCCCGGTACAGCTTTTCCATGTCGCCCTGGGATGAATAGATCCGCTTGAAGGCCCGGCGGTAATCGGACTGGAGATAGGCCACGTCGGCGTTGAAATGCTTTCCGTAGGCGGCCAGGAAATCCTCTTTCTTGTTCTCGGCGAAATTCGTGACTGAAACATTGATGAATTCAATGAACCGGTTGTTCTCCTTCAGAATCCTCTCGGTGGTGGTCTGGTCGGAATAGGGGAAGACGGCGCCTGACAGGAAAATGAAAAAGGCGGCCATTGATATCCGGGCGATGATCCTGTTTTGCATAATGGCGGTTCCCTCGCAGTATGATAAATCCCACTATACTATATATCGTCCCGGCGCGTTGTAAATCAAATATTTTATTTTTCCCGGAAGTCGTTAATCCCCGGAAGTCGATGTTTACCCTGATTTTATCATTGACACCTGCGCCTTTTCAACTAGAATGAGCATCAAATCTGACATAAAGAGATTCAGTGCACGGTACGGGTACAGGCATGAACCAGGACCAGAGAGATTACCAGGACATCAGGGACACCATCCTCATGGTGAAGGGGCGTTTCAAGGCCACCTCCCTCAACCTCTACGGCCAGTTCATGCTTATCTTCAAAAACGAGAGCCAGTTCGATTCATTCAACGCCGTCATCTCGACCTATTCCGACCTGTACAATCTCGAGCCCCACGAGGACTGGACCAGGTACAGGGAACAGATCGCCAACGTGAAATGGAAGGGCAACTTCAACAAGACCATGACGGCGTCGATCATGGACCAGTTCAAAAAATTTTCCGAGGAAATGAATTCCATCACGCTTCTCCATTCCAACGTGTCCGATTACGACTACAACGCGATGGATATCACCCTCTTCGACCTTATCAACCGCATAGTCCACGACAAGAACCTTGTCCTCGAAACGGCCATCCAGGAGCTGGCTCCCTCGGAATACCACGCTTCCCTCGGCGCCGCCGAGCAGAAGGCCGAGGAGGAAACCGCCGGCGGCGATGATTTCAAGGTTGACGACGACTCGGTCATACTGCCGGTGAAGCCGATCGTGGCCCCGGTCAAGGGCAAGCCGATCTACGAACTCAGGGTGGGGGACCGGCTGATGGTGTATATCCTGCCTCAGTCGGACAGGGCAAACTACTTCATCGACCTCCTGAACCTCCGGGAAGAAAAAGAGGTGTTGCCCACGCCCGCCGAGGTCATCGACATCAAGGCGGGGAGCGGGAAGAACAATCCCACGGACATTCTCGCATTGATCTCCAAGGGTATCTACGGCAAGTTCACCGAGACCGAGAAACAGGTGAAGTTGAAACTCTACAATCCCGCCGAGGACGGCAGGGCCTCGGGAAGGAAGAAAACGGGCGTCTCCACCTCGGCCGCGGGTTCCGAGCAGGAGGAAGGACTCTCCTTTTCGAAGGGCACGATGGTGATGCTGTCCCTTCTCCTCGTCATACTCATTCTCTTCATCGTGCTGATCTTTTTAAGCTGGTAGCGCCGCGCACTGCCGGAGCGGCGCACGCGCCACAGGAGCTGCGACTGACAATGGAAAACGATCAGAACCGGGAATACATACTCAAGCTCGCCCACGACAGCAACGTCAAGTTCATCCGGCTGTGGTTCACCGACATACTCGGATTCCTGAAGAGCTTCGCCATTACCATCGGCGAGCTCGAGGATGCCATCACGGAAGGTGTCCGTTTCGACGGTTCCACCCTCCTCGGCTTCATCAGGGCAGACGAACGGGAAATGATCGCCATGCCCGACGTCTCCACGTTCAAGATACTCCCCTGGAGGCCCAGCGAAGACTCCGTCGCGCGGATGCTCTGCGACATACGCCACGTGGACATGACCCCCTACGATGGAGATGCCCGATACATTTTGAAGAAGAACCTCGAGCGCGCGGCATCACGGGGTTATACCTTTTACACCGGTCCCGAAATCGAATTCTTCCTTTTCAAAAGCTCCTCGTTCCCCGAGATCCTCGACCGGGGGGGTTATTTCGACCTTACGCCACTCGATGCCGCAACGGATTACCGTAGACAGGCGGTCCTTACCCTGGAAAAGATGGGCATCGACGTCATCTCCTCGCATCACGAGGGCTCCCACAGCCAGCATGAAATCGACCTGCGGCACGAAAACGCCCTGGTCACCGCCGACAGCATCATGACCTTCAAACTCATCACGAAGGAGATCGCCCTCATGAACGGCATCCACGCGTCGTTCATGCCGAAACCCATGACCGACCAGAACGGTTCGGGCCTCCACCTCCACCAGTCGCTTTTCAAGGAAGACAAGAACATGTTCTTCGACCCGAAGGGGGCCCACCTCCTGTCAAAAACGGCGGAACACTACATCGCGGGCCTCCTCAGGCACTGCAATGAATTCTTCGCCCTCACGAACCAGTGGATCAATTCCTACAAGCGCCTCCACGAGGATTTCGAGTCACCGACCCGCGCGTCATGGAGCGCCACGAGCCACAACGCCCTGGTCAGGGTCCCCCGGTGCAGGCCCGACAAGCCGAACACCATGCGCATCGAGCTCCAGAACCCGGACCCCGCCTGCAATCCCTATCTCGCCTTTTCAGCGATACTCGCCTCAGGCATGAAGGGAATCGAAGAGAAGTATCCCCTGGAGGCGCAGTCGGAAGGCAGCGACGCTGAAGCCCCCCTGTTCCCGGCCATCCTGAACGAAGCCCTCTCCTGCTTCGAAAAAAGCTACCTCATGAGGGAAACCCTGGGCGAGGTGATTTTCGAAAAATTCATAGAGAACAAGGTGCAGGAGCTGAAGCACTACAACCGCTACATCACCGATTACGAGATTCGGGAATACCTTCCCCTTCTCTGACACCGCCCCGCCGGGAACTAACCCCGCCATGATGAAAATAAATCAACCCTTTGCGTCGGGCGATGCCGCCGTCGCCCTCATCGGCTGCGGCAGGATCGGCTTTCTCCTTGAAAACGATCCCCTTCGCTACAAGCCATGCACCCACTGGGGCGGCGCAGCCGCCGCGGGCCTCGCGATCACCCACGCTTGTGACATCGACACCGCGCGGCTCGCGCGTTTTGGCGCATCGGCGGGGATTCCCGGTGAACGCCTCTACACCGATTACCGCCGGCTCCTGGCCGACGCGCGCCCCCGCATCGCCGTCGTCGCGACGTGGACGGAAAGTCACGCCGCCATCGCGATCGAGGCGGCGCGCAGGGGAGCCCGTGTCATCGTCATGGAAAAGCCCATGGCCTCCAGCCTGGCGCAGTGCCGCCGCATCATCGGCGAATGCCGCTCCCGGGGCGCCACGGTCATCGTCAACCATGAACGACGCTACGACGGGCGGTACAGGAAGGTGAAGGAACTCATTGCCCGGGGAACAATCGGCAGTGTGAAGACGGTCCACGCCTCGGTGCTGACCGGCCGATACGCAGGCACCTCGGACATCGGCGAGGGGGGAGGGCCCCTTCTCCATGACGGCACGCACATGGTGGACATGGTGCGCTACCTCTTCGGGGATATCGCCACGGTCCGGGGCGCCTTCGAGAGGGATGTGAGAACCCGCGGGTTCGAAGACCGGGCCTGCGCGTGGATTCGGACCTCCGGAGGGGTGGACGTCTTTCTCGAAGCGGGAGGCGGGCGCGGTTATTTCCTTTTCGAGCTCGATATCTCCGGGACCTCGGGCAGGATCGTGATAGGGAACGGGTACGAACGCATCTATCGCGGCAGGCCGTCACGGCTTTACACCGGATTCAGGGACCTCGAGGAGCGGCCCTTCCCGGCATGGAGGAAAAACAGCTGTTTCCGGGACCTCTACCGCGAGGCCCGTGCCATTGCGCGCGGTTCCGCCTCCACGGTTTCCGGCGCCGAGGAGGGATATCGCGCCCTCGAGGTCATCCACGCCGCCTATCTCTCGGCGCACCGGGGCGGCAAGACGATTCCCCTCCCCGCGCGGCCGGGATCGATCGACCTGAAAAAAATATTCGGCATTCCGTGAAAAAGCTTTTGACAGCGGGCAACGCGCGTATACCATCGAAGACATGAGAGAGTCGATCACGTCCATCCGGCCCCCCCTCGTCGACAATTACATCCGCATCATCCAGAGCCTCGCGAATCGCGGACGGGAGGTTTACCACGAGAACCTGATCGAGCCGATTTCACGGTGGTCCACCGCCGTTCCCGTTGAGCCAATTGACAGGCTCCTGTCGATGCTCAAGGAGGCCCGCGCCAGCGGCAGCAAAAAAATTCCCCTTCTTTACAAGATGTCCCTGGTCAAATCGGTCGCGCCGGACCGGCTGGACCTCTCTCTCACGGGCAACATCTCCCTGCAGTTCCTGAAGTC
>CAZKPR010000026.1:19439-27897 GCA_964554685.1 uncultured Leptospirales bacterium
AAAGACGGGTTCAAATCATATTCCGACGCCGAATTCGTCCGGATGAACAGAAGGTTCGAGAGAACGATTGCCGACGCCAAGGAAGTTGAGGTAGAAAAACTGATAAAGGCTCACGAGGGCTCAACGGCGCATGAAACCGAACGCGACGAGATGGCCAGGGCCGCCCTCGAGGAGATTCGCGGGATGCTCGACTCCGGTGATACGCCGGAAATCAAGCGCGCAATCATCGTCTATCTCCTGAAATATTCCGACCCCGCCGCGCCCAACCGTCACCTTGCAGTGGCTGAGATCGCCGCGCCCCTGAACAGGAAGAACCCACTGTTCTTCAAGGAGGTCATGGACTCGGCGGCGGTGATCATCTACCATGAGATACTCAAGGCCCTGAAGGAAAACGATCTCATCCACGCCATTAAGCAGATAGCTAAATTCGCGGTTCTTTTTCGCGGCGACCCCGCGACCCCTTATTTCCGAGAGGTCGATTCATTCGAGAAAAAATTTTTCCTGATAATCGAACAAAGAAATCTGTGGGAAAGGCTGAAATGACATGGAAATAAAAGTCACCATGCCCTCACCGGAGACCGCCCTCGTAAGGCTGAAGGGCAAGTTCACGATTGAAAGCGTTTCTCGCTTCCGGGAAAACACCTCGCCCCTCGTCTCTCATCCCGTGAAAACGATTCTCCTTGATTTCGGGAAGGTCAGGTACATCGATTCCTCCGGCATCGGCTCCCTGATACTCCTCCTGAACAGGTCACGCAACATAGGCATCGACATGATTATCTTCGACCTCACGAAAGAAACGGAGGATGTCCTCAACACCGCGCACCTGGGTAAATTCTTCCATACCGCCACCTCGGAAAACCTTAAAAAGGACTCCCCGGGTATTGAAGACCGGGAGGAAGGGCGGGCCGGGACCTAGAGGTAGCCCTCCTCCGCAAGCTTACTCTTCAACCCGCCGTCGCCTGATCCCCCTCCGCCCTCCCCGGTGCGGTCAAGCATCCGCTCGACATACTTCGCGAGTATGTCAACCTCAAGGTTAACCTCTCCCCCCGCCTTCCATTCCCCCAGGACCGTCTTCCGGAGGGTTTCGGGTATGATGTAAAGAGTGAACCCCGAGGAGGCAAGGGACACCACGGTGAGGGAAACCCCGTCAACCGCTACGGACCCCCTGGCGGCGATGTAGCGACGCAGTTCCGGCGGGACCGCCACGGTAACGCGCATTCCCCGTGAATCACGCTCCACCCGATCCACCCTGCCGCGGCCGTCGACGTGTCCCTGCACGATGTGCCCCCCGAACCGCGACGAGGCCTCCATGGCGCGCTCCAGGTTCACCTTCCTGCCCCTGGCGAATTCACCGAGGGTGGTGACCGATGCGGTGACAGGTGAAACAAACAGGGTGAAGCCCCCGGCGTCGACGACCGTGACGGTAAGGCATGCGCCGTTGACTGCTATGGAGTCTCCGACGCGTGTTCCCTCCAGCACTTCCCGGGCTGCGATCGTGAGGGAGAGGCCCTCCCCCGAGCGAACGATCCCCGTCACGAGCCCGGTTTCTTCAATCATTCCGGTAAACATGGGCGACACCTCACAGCATTTCGAAGTGATACGATTCACGGAACCCGGTATAGAACAGGTCATCGCCGACCGGCATCACCGTCACGTCCCGCAGCCTCGTGGCCGCGGCGATGGAATCGGCCCCTTTCGCCGAGAGGGAGGGGACGCCGTCGCCGAGGATTTTCGGCGTGATGATGTAAAGAAACTGGTCTATCTCCCCGGCGTCGAAGAAGGCGCCGGCGACCCTTCCGCCCCCCTCGAGGAGCGCCATGGTAACGTTCCGTTCCGCCAGGTCCGCGAGAACCGCCGCGACCTCTTCACCATGATCCGCCGCATCCACAAGCCGGCAGTTGAATCGCTCCAGGACATCCCGGTATCCGGGGTTCTTCTCCGCGCGCCTCTCCGCCGCGTCCTTCCTCTCGTAAAAGAGGTAATTATCGTCGGATAAGAGGTTGCACCCGGGATCGATCTTCCCGGGAAGGCCGATCACGACGCGGAGCGGCTGGGAGAACTCCTTCACCGGTTCCACGGCGAGGGATCGCAGGAAAAAATTGTCCCTTCCGAGAAGCAGGGGCCGCTGCCCGTCGAAATAACCCCGGGCCTCGTCGCTGAAGGAATCAAGCCTCACGGTCAGGGAGGGATTGTCGCGCACGAAGGTGTTTTTGCCCACGATCACGGCGTCCACCTTGGCGCGGATCCGATGGATGAGATAGCGGGATTGTTCGGACGAAATCCATTTTGAGTCGCCGCTTCCGGCGGCGATCCGTCCGTCCAGCGTGACGGCACTCTTCGAAAGTATGAAGGGGCGTTTCCTGAGGATGCATTTTCTGAAGGGGCGCAGCATGTCAATGGCGCCGCCGGCCATGTCTTCCGTGAAAACAACGTCCACACCGGCGCCCCGGAGCTCGGCGACGCCCTTCCCGGAAACCAGGGGATTGGGATCAAGGACCGGGATGAAAACCTTCCGTATCCCCGCCCTGATGATGGCTTCCGTGCAGGGGGGCGTCCTGCCCTGGTGGCTGCAGGGTTCCAGGGAAACGTACATCTCCGCGCCCCGGGCGGCGGAGCCGGCGGCGATGAGCGCGGCCCTCTCGGCGTGGTGCGTGCCCCAGGGGCCCGTTCCCCCGGTGGCCAGGACGGCGCCGTCCTTCACGATCACGGCGCCGACGGGGGGATTCGGCGAGGTGTCCCCCATCCGGTCGTAGGCGATCCTGAGCGCCAGTTCCATGTAGGTCCGGTGCGGCACAACCCTTCACCTGTCATTCATCTGGATCAATGGATGCGATGTCCCGGGGACACGCACTCCGGGAGTTTCGCCTTCACGACCCCCGTCCGACGCCTCTCCCCGGAAGAGCCTCAGGAGATCGACTTCCCCTTCCGTAACGCACGCATCTTCGCAACGAACTGTTCCCACGAGAGGACCACCGGAGACGCGATGTAGAGGGTGGAATAGGTTCCCACCACGAGCCCGAAGAGAAGTACGAGGGCGAAATCATTCAGTCCCTCGCCGCCTATCAGGTAAAGGGCGAGGACCGAGAAAATCGTCGTAAGCGAGGTAAGGAGGGTCCTCGAGATCGACTGGGTGATGGAGCGGTCGATGATCTCCCGAAAGCTCATACGGGTCTCGATATTCGTGTTCTCCCTCACGCGGTCAAAAATGACGATGGTATCGTTGATGGAATATCCGAAGATGGTGAGGATCGCCGCGACGACGGGAATGTTGATCTCGACCCCCACGGCGCCGCAGAACACCACGGAGAGAACGACGTCGTGCACCAGTGCCGCCATGGCCCCCACGGCGTAACGGATCTCGAAGCGGTATGTCAGGTAGATCATCATCAGTATGAGCTCCACGGCGAAGAGCTTGATGGCCGACCTTCGGAGAAAGTTTCCGATGGCGGGACCGACGTTCTCCACGCTCATTACCTCGACGCTTTTAAATACACGGGTTAGGATCGCCGTGATCCTTTCCGCCTCATCCACGATCACCCTGTAAACAAGGTAGACGGGTTTCTCCCGGTGCTCGGAGCGGACCGCCCGGGCCCCGAATGTATTCACGAGGTCCCCGATTGACTTCTCATCGGTACCGGGCCGGAAGGATACCGCCAGGGCGACACCGGTGAGTACCTGGAGTTCCGGATACGCGCCCCGGAGCGCCGTCTCGACCTCTTCAATGTCGTAATTCGACTTGATGCCTTTGGTATCCCTTTCATACACGATGTACTCATTCGAACCGGCGTCGCCGATTCTCTGCGCCACGGCGTCCATGGGCGCGAGCCTCGCGCGAAAGGATCCCTCGTCGACACCGCCCCCGAGAGAGACGATGAGCGCGGGATCGCGCTGGATCGTAGCGCCCTTGAAAGCCCCCTCGATCCCCTCGGCGATACGGTCCTCGACGGTATAGACCGATTCCCCGGAGAGCTTGGTGGAAATAATATATTCATTGCTCTCTGTCTCGCCGATCTGCTGCACGAGGGGATTGTAGGCCTTCAGGGCCTGGCGTATCCCGTTCTCATCCACGCCCTTCTCGAACTTGGCGATTATCTTGAGGCCGCCGACGAAATCGACGCCGAGCATCAGCCCGCCCCTTGGGATTGAGAGGACAATGAAAAGGACGAAGAGCGACAAAGACGTCGCGTAGGCGATGTAACGATATTTAAGGAATGGAATAATGCGTTCTTTCAACCCTCCGTCCCCCTAGATGCTGAGCTTCTTGAGCTTCTTATTCAACGACAGCAGTTCAAAGATATACCGCGTGATGTACAGGACCACGAACATGCTGGAGAGAAGGCCGATGGTGAGGGTCACTGCGAACCCCTTGATCGGCCCCGTTCCGAACTGCACGAGTATGAACGCCGAAATGAGCGTCGTCATGTTGGCGTCGAATATCGTCCAGAAGGCCCTCTCGTAGCCCAGGCTGATGGCCATGCGGACCGACTTCCCGGCGCGCAACTCCTCCTTTATCCGCTCGAAAATGATGACGTTGGCGTCCACGGCCATGCCGATGGTGAGGATAACGCCGGCGATGCCGGGCAGGGTCAGGGTGAACCCGAGCCAGGAGAGTATGGCCAGCATGAAGATCGCGTTGAGGATAAGCCCCACGTTTGCGATGATGCCGGAGAGCCGGTAATAGAGCAGGATGAAGAGCATGATGCCGCCGATGCCTATCAGCGCCGCCTTGACACCCCCCTCGATGGCGTCCTGGCCGAGGGAGGGGCCCACGGTGCGCTCCTCGATGATGTTGAGGTCAACAGGCAGTGCGCCTTCCTTAATAATGCGCGTGAGGGTATTCACCTCCTCGTAGGTGAAATTGCCGCTGATCATCGCCTGGCCGCTCGTGATCTGCACGTTCAGCCGCGGCGCACTCCGCACCTTGTCGTCGATCACGATGGCAAGCCGCTTGGTCCAGTTCTTCTTCGACGTTACGTCGGCGAACTTGGAGGCGCCCTCCGCGGTGGTGGTGAAATGGACCGCCAGCCCGCCGTATTCGTCCTGGCCAATCCATGCCTTGCTGATGTCGTTGCCCGCCAGGGCCACCTCGCGGGAAAGGGCCACGGGGTAGGATGGAATGATCTTCTTGGTGTCCTTCTTCCGGTCCCATTGGAAGAGAAGCTCGAGCCGCCCGGGAAGCTGGATGCCGGCGGTCATGTCCGCCAGGAGCTTCTCCTGGGCCGCGACATCCTCGGGAAGCGCCTCTTCCCGGTAGTTGCGGCTGAGCCACTCGGCGGCCTTCCCTGAATACTCATCGTCAACCAGGCGGTACTCCACGCGTCCCGTGGTGCCGATCGCGCGCTTGACCGCCCTGGGATCCCTGACGCCGGGGAGCTGTATCTCGATGGCCTCGTTGCCCCGGGGCCTGATTGACGGCTCGGCAACGCCAAACTTGTCGATCCTGTTCCGTATGAGTTCCAGGGCCTGCTGGGTGAGCTCGGTCTTTTCCTTCTCGGTGAGCTTGGTCCCGTCGGGCGACTTGCTTTCTATCTTTTTAAAATCGGCCTGCATCACCAGGTGCATCCCGCCCTGAAGGTCGAGGCCCAGGTTTATCTTCTTGGCCATGACGGCGTTTTCCGCCCAGTGGGGAAGGATCACCGCGGTAGCGACGCCGGGGTAGTTCCGCACTTCGTTCATGACGGCGTCGGTGATGTTCCTCCCGACGACGGTAAGGGACGCCTCTTCCGTCACGATCGAGTACTGGTCCGCGGGGAAACGCTTCCTGACGGTATCGAGCTGCTCGGCCGTGGCGCCCGGCGCGAGGTCTATCCGCATGCTTTTTTCGCCGACCGTGGGGGCAATGAGTATGACGGCAAAGGCGATCAAGAGCAGAATAAAAATGAGTTTATATATCATTCCCCTGGTCATGCGAGTCCCCTGATGAATCAGATTATCGTTTCGTAATGGTCCGGACGACCTTTCGCCTGGTGCGCTTCGCCCTGGTCCTGTATACCAGGAAAATGACGAAGACGAAAAGAAGAAGGCCCCATTTGGCGATGGTATCGGTATGGGGACCGAAGATCCCGCCCTTTGAGGAGTCCTTCTCGTCGTCCTCGACCTCATCGCCGGGTATCTTCACGATGTCCAGGCCCGTTTCTTCCGCCGGCGGGGTAATGCCCGGAAAGCGCAGCGGGATAATGGAATCATGTTCGATCATGAGGAGGGAGTCCCCCACCGCCGCTGTATCTTCGGCGGCGCCTTCGTCCTTCTTCTCCTCCTCTTTCTTTGCGAGCTCTCTCTTCCTCTGTTCCGCCGCCCTTTTCTCTTCCGCCTTCTTTTCCGCGACCCTCCGGGCCTCGCGCGCCCGGGCCTCGGCTTTCCTCTTTTCCTCGAGACCCCTGTCGTTGCCGATGTCCAGGGTGGTTCCCTCGCTGTCGGAAGGCGCGACGGTATCCCCGGCGGAATCCGCAGGCTCCTCCCCGGAGCCCGTTGATCCCTCCGTCACACCGGTCCCGCCCGCTTCACCGCCATCGGCGTTCTGGGCGTTCATGGCGGAAACGGCGGCCAGGAGGACTGCCAGGATCAGAAGAAGATGGAAAAGAGTGCGTTTCATCTCCGGATCATGACACCTTCGTCTGGATGGCGCTCTTGTTGAATTCGGCCTTGGTATTGCCCGATATCTTGATGATGACGATATCTCCTTCCTTGAATCCATCGACGATCCCGTGCATCCCGCCGGCGGTGACCACGCGGTCTCCTTTTTTCAGGGAGGAAATCATGTCGATCCTCTCTTTCTCCCGTTTCTTCTGCGGCCGGATCAGGAGAAAGTAGAAAATGGCGATGGTGACTGCCATGAGTATGAAAAAACTGTAGTTCCCGAAAGCCGACAGGCCCCCGGCGCCCGGGGCGCCTTCAGAGGCGGCATATGCGATACCAGTTGCAAGTAACACGTTGTTCCTCCCTTTTTTGGAAAAAATCTACGACAGTATCCCTTGGCCGATGAAATAATGTCAACATAAAAAAACGCGCATCTCATCGGGGGGATATGATGACCGGCATACCCACGCGCACGTACCGCTCGAAGTCGACGATGTCCCTGTTGTACATGCGGATGCAACCGCTCGAGGAGCGGTGACCCATAGAGTCTTCGTCGGTGTTGCCGTGAATTGCGATGCCGAAGCCTATTCCTTTACCGTCGCCGATCACGCCGCTCCGGCGGGCCCTGTCGAACCGCTCTCGGTCATCTTCATTGGGATAATCCAGGGCGAAGAAACGCGGCCCGTAGGCGTTGTCCCCCAGGTCGACCTCCGGCCTGCCGAACTTGCCGTGTCCATCCTTCGCCCGGAAATAGACCCTGTTCAGGTCCCGGAGCTTGCGATACGCCGGGGACTCCCTGTCCGCGTCCATGCTCAGCATCTCGGTGACATGGTACGTCCCCTCGGGGGTGCGGTTGTCGCCCTCGTGAAGTTTCGGACCCCCGTCCGGGTTCGAGCCGTAGGCGATGACATAGGATGCGGCACGCTCCAGGTTGCGGTCATAGACCTCCAGCCGGAAGTCCTTCTTGCTGACGTAGACGACGTAGGGGCCGCTGTGCTTCTCGAAGGCGCCGGCGATCCTCTCCCGCTTGCCCGCGCAGGCAGGACCACCCGCGAGGATGGCGATGACCGCGAGTATCGCTGCCCCTGCAAGACCGGGGCGACGCGGGGCGCGCCTAGCGCGACTCGGGCGCGCTTCGGTCCTCGAGGCGCACCAGTTCCCTGATGATCTCATCGCTGATGTCATATTCCTTCCTGGCGTAGAGGAGTTCATCCCCGATGTTGTGCACGAAATCGATCTTTTTTTTCTTCGCCACGTTTCTCACGGCCCTGTCGATGCGGCTCAGCAATTTCACCTTGTGACCCTTCATCGCTTTCTTCAGGGAATCGAAATCGCCCCGGAGACGATCGTACTCGTCATCGAGGCCGGCCTGATCCCTCTTTTCCTCGTTCCGTTCCCGCCGCTCCCGTTCTATCTCGCGCATCCGGTCGGCGATCGCGTCCGACTTCTTTTTGACCTCCAGGGCGTCGCGCGTCCTGTTCAACAGGAACTCGTACACCGCCTTCAGGTTCATGTACCGAATGACCGGCGGCGGAGAGGGTGCGTCCTTCCTGGAAAAATAGGAACAGGACGACGCCGTCGCTGCGATCACCAGAATGGCGAGGCCGCGCCGCATCAGAACCTCATGTCCCCGATGCCGAACTGGAAGGTCAATCCCTCGATGCTCTTGAACTTGCCATCATATATCATTTTCCTCCCGAACCAGCAGCGGAGGGGCATCATCGGGATCTGTATCCTGAAACCGAAGCCGTAGGAGTACTTGAAATAGGACAGGATATTCACTTTACTGAAGTTCTGTATTCGCTGAAGATCCCTCGTCGTGAGGTCCTTCACGACCAGGTCCAGGTTCTCCCTGGAGAGATGTTTTTCCCAGAAGGGGTCC
>CAZKPR010000027.1:0-27715 GCA_964554685.1 uncultured Leptospirales bacterium
CCTGTCCAGAAGTTTTATCTTGCAATTGCTTTTTTAGCTGCAAGGTTTTCGTTCACATGAAACACATTCACTCCACTGGCGCTGTTTCGGGCAAGAGTTTTTTCCCACTATGATTAACCAAAAGATTGCCGCTATAGCCGCTGAAACAGAGGCGATTCTTTCAGAGAAAGGATACGCAGGCATATACGAAATTGAACTCCTGGTGGAAAACCGGATCCTCGCAAAGGAATCAATAAAAAGCATTGAGAGTGCCTTGGGCCTGAAGAGTTATGCAGTTCTTCTTGATGCGATTGTGGCACGCGTGATCTCGAAGCTGTCGCACCGGGACCAGTACTGTATCTTCAATGATGCGCTGCGAATTGGCATTATATCAAAGGAATATCCCTGCAGATCAATCATACGGGAGCTGGAAGGGATATGGGATGTTACGTTCGACAGGGTGGAAGCCTTTGACCGCAAGTAATTGCTTGTCGGCGGTCCACGATTTGTTTACTATATAGACATCGTGTCATATGGGCGACGCCTGGCAGGGACACTACTATCTTGATCATGATCAGAAAAACGCTTCTATTAATGGTATCCATACCAATCATTTCCACGGCTTTCTGCGGAAAGGAGACTGCCGAAGTCGACCCCGCGGCGCTCCTCCTCCTCAACGGGGACCCGCCCAGGACCTGTTACGTCGATTCAGTCGGCGGGGATGACGGCAATGACGGCCTATCCGCCGGCACTGCATGGAAAACCCTCAGCCGGGTGAACGACTCCCGGTACGGGTTCGGGTCGCGGGTGCTCTTCATGAGGGGGCGGGAATGGCGGGGACAGCTCCTTCCCAAAACCGGGGTATCCTACGGCGCCTTTGGCACGGGTGATAAGCCGGTGATCATGGGATCACTGGACAAATCGGCGAGCGACGACTGGATCTATGAAGGAATCAATATCTGGCGCTGCGCGGAAACATTTTCCTGCGATATCGGCAACATGATATTCAATAACGCCGCCCTTTTCGGTTTTAAAAAATGGTCCATGGGAGATCTGGCATCCCAGGGTGACTATTATTATGACCGTTCGGCGGGCACACTCAGAATCTATTCAACGTTGAATCCAGCCTCCATTTACAGCGATATTGAACTCGCCCTGCGGCGTCACGTGGTGGATCTCAGCAATGTGTCACACGCGACCTTCGAGAACCTTTCGATTAAATACGGCGCCGCCCACGGCTTCGGCGGCCATACTACCGGCCATCTCACCATTCGGGGCTGCGATATATCCTACATCGGCGGCGGGGACCTGACCCAGGACGGGCAGAATATACGCTTCGGCAACGGCATCGAGTTCTGGGGCAACGCCCATGACCATCTTGTCGAGGGGAATCGAATCTGCGAGATATACGATTCGGCCCTCACGAACCAGAACCACACCCAGGAGGTGCGGCAGTACAATATCACCTACCGCAATAACGTCATATGGAACTGCGGGATGAGCTCCTTCGAATACTGGAACCAGCCCGCCGGGTCATCAACGCGCTCCATTGTCTTCGAGCATAACACCGCTCTCTACGCCGGCCGGGGCTGGGGCGCCCCGCCTCAGCGCCCGGACCTCCAGGGCGTTCACGTGCTTCTGCCCTGGAACCCTGCCGACACCGCGGATATCATTATACGCAACAATATTTTTTATGAAGGTAATCTTGGCCTCTGGATCGGGTACGCGTCGCAGTACGCCGGCGTCATTGCCATGGACTTCAACTGCTGGTACCAGGCGTCGGGCACCATGATGCGGCTCTCGGACATATCGGCGGAATACACCATGGGCCAGTTTGCCGATTACCGGTCATTTACCGGACTGGACGCGCATTCCATAACCGCGGACCCGCAATTCGTCGATGCGGCCTCGCATGACTTCCGCCTTCAGGCGTCGTCACCCTGCGTGGATACGGGATCGGCAAGCACCGTAGACGATGACTTCGCCGGCACCCTCCGTCCCCAGGGAAGCGGTCCCGACATGGGGGCCTTCGAACGGTAACGGCGAATGAATGCGTCGTGCCGGAATCATTGCAAGGTCCCCGTTCCGATGTTTTTTGCCTTGCAATTGCATGTCGGCAGTCCACTAGTTGTTCACATGAAGCGCCATCGTGTCGCCGGGCGTCATTCATGATGCGGAGTATTATCAAGATGCCCTGGGTGAATCGACATGAGCTGCTGCTTCGAAACGCCGGCTCACGGGAACGGCAGGGTCATGTCCATCGGGATACGCGGGCTGAAGTTCAATGGATAGAAACAGGATAATTCAAACAGCCTCATGGATCAGCATCGCCGGCAACTTCCTCCTGGCGCTGCTGAAGATATTCGTGGGTATCACCGCGGGCAGCATGGCGGTGCTCGCTGACGGCATTGACAGCTTCAGCGATATTATCATATCGTTCATGACGCTGGTGGTTTCCTTTATTATCGCCCGCCCGCCGGACCGGGAACATCCCTATGGACATTACCGGGCGGAGACGATCGCGTCGACGATACTGGCCTTTGTTATTTTTTTCATCGGCGGGCAGCTCTGCATCTTCACCATTGAAAGAATTTACTATCACAAGGGCCTTGAAATGCCTGAGCCCCTGGCGGTGTATGTCACCCTGATTTCCATTGCCGGGAAGGGCATTCTTTCCTGGAGCCAGTTCTTCCTGGGTAAAAAGACCGACAGCCGGATGCTCAGGGCCAACGGGCAGAACATGCTCAATGACATTATAACCTCCACGGGGGTTCTCGCGGGGCTGGGACTGGTGTTCATTTTTCAAATCCCCCTTATCGACAAAATCCTGGCCATTCTCATAAGCATCTGGATCATGGCAAGCGCCGTGCGCATATTCAAGGGGCTCGTCATCGAGCTCATGGAAGGACACGAGCACCAGCAGCCCTACGAGGATATCTTCGCCGCGGTGCGCGAGGTGTCCGGGGCGGCAAACCCTCACCGTGTACGGGTCAGGAAGGTGGGCCCCATGTATGTCATTGACCTGGACATCGAGGTGAACGGCGACATGTCCGTGAACGAAGCACATGAAATCACCAGGAAGATTGAAATGCGCATCAGGAAAAAGATAGAAAATGTTTTTGATATAGTTGTCCATGTTGAACCCCTGGGCAACCATGAGAAGGGCGAACAGTTCGGCCTTTCTGAAAAAGGGCGTTCAGGTAAAAAGAAGATCACCAGGTAAAAGGTTCAGTATTTTGCATGCGCCATCCTGGTGGAAGCATAATGATGACGTATAAAACCGCGGGCAGTTGACGAAATACGTTGCCGTTATGGAATATTTTCAGTATGCTGGTGAAACAGCAGTGCGCGGGCGCTATCATCATACGGGGGGTGCGCAATGACAGGGAAACGGGTTTTCGCAATAATAGTAATACTGGCGGCGGTGCTCATGGCGGCCTGGATCGCGGTCGGGTATTTTTCGGTACGCGGCCTGGAGGGTCCGGAATACTCCGTGGAGGAAAAGAAAGAGGGATACGAGATCCGCCGCTACAGTGATTACGTGGTGGCCGAGACAACAGTGGAAGGCGACTATGCCGCCTCAACCAGTGACGGCTTCAGAAGGCTGTTCGACTACATCTCCGGCAACAACACCAGCAGGAAGGCGATCGCCATGACCGCGCCGGTGGTGTCGCAAAACGAAAGCCTTTCCGAAAAAATTGCGATGACCACGCCGGTCATCAGCGCGGAGGGGAAGGACCGCTGGTCCCTGGCCTTCGTGATGCCCTCCCGGTATACCCTGGACACGCTGCCGGTGCCACTGGATAACAGGGTGAAGATGAGAAGGGTCCCCGGGGAGACCGTGGCGGTGTCGTCCTTCAGCTGGTACGTGAGCGAAGCGCGTCTCGGGGAAAAGAGCGCCGAACTCGCGGCCCTTCTCAACGCCGACGGGCGCCGTGTCAGGGCGATGAAGTCGGCGCGGTATGACCCGCCCTTTTCGCCGCCCTTCATGAAGCGGAACGAGGTCTGGGCGGTGCTGGAGGAATGACCGCCCCCCCTCGTTACCGGCTGTCTCTCTCCCGGTTATATCTCTTTATCCGGCGGTGCAGTTCCTTGTCCTTCCGCTTTTTTTCCTGGCGCGCCCCGTCGTCGACCCTGCTCTCGAGGTAGGCCATCTCCTTCCGCAGCCTCCGGTAATTCTCCAGCCTCGGGTAATCGAGGACCCCTTCCTCGACGGCTTTTTCCACGGCGCACCCCGGCTCCCCGGCGTGGCGGCAGTCGCGGTAGCGGCACCCTTTCCCGAGCTCCGCGATATCGGCGAAGGATGCGTCGAGAGCCTTGCCGTCCCAGGGCATGAGCTCCCGCATACCCGGCGTGTCGATGATCATGGCGCCGCCGGGAAGGAAGAGGAGCTCCCGGGCCGTGGTGGTGTGCCTGCCCTTCAGGTCGTCGCCGCGCACCTCGGCCACGGCCTGCCGCTCTTCCCCGAGGAGCCGGTTGACGATGCTCGATTTTCCCGCGCCGGAGGGACCGAGGAGACAGGCGGTTTTACCCGGTGCAAGGAAGCCGCGCGCTTCGTCGAGGCCATTCCCGGTCAGGGCGCTCAGGAGGATGACACGGGCGCCGGGAATCCGCGACGACACCTCCCGGGCGATCGCGTCGGCGCCATCGTCCAGGTCGCACTTGTTGAGGACGACAAGGGGCAGGATCCCCGATCCTCCCGCCAGGGCGAGATAGCGCTCCACGAGGGGAAGGTTCATCCTCAGCACGTCCTGGACAATGAACATGACGTCCAGGTTCGCCGCCATGACCTGCTCGGAGCTTGCGGTGCCCGGCGTTTTCCGCGAGAGAGCGTTTCTCCGGGGCACGATATCCTGTACCAGGGCCACGGTGTCCCCGGTGTCCCTCGCCAGGACCCAGTCTCCCACGACGGGGAACGGCTTTTCACCGGCGTGAAACCTACCGGCGAGGACGCCAGTCAGTTCACCCTTTTCGCAGGCGAGGGCGCAGGAATCGCGGGAAATAAACAGGACGCGGGCCGGAACGAGCCCCTGTTCCGCGTGGTGCAAAAGGTAGTCTTCGAAAACGGGGTTCCACCCCAGTCGGGCAAGATGGTCGAATTTCATGGTAGTAACCTCTCATCAGTATGGGTATGTCCGGGCAACAACCTCCGCGGCCCCCGACAGGGGCCGTCCCGGATGTCAATTGATGAAAAGGTTATTCAATCATACGCGGTATTTTCTAATACCGCGCAAGTTAAATCCACGACCCTCCGCCTGTCAACGGAATTTTCATCATACCCGCGTATGCCGGCCTGGAGCGGGATGTTTCATAAGGGCCGGATTACCCGGCGGGTCGTTGCGCAGCACTGTTGGGAGGAGGGGAAAGCATATCCCATCTGTCCAGAAGTTTTTGCCTTGCAATTGCCTGCCGGCAGTTCATTAATCTGTTCACGCGGGATGCGTTGTCCCGCATGCTCCCCGACGATACGGGAAAACCGTCCCCTGGATGTCAGGCCCGGCGGGAACGCGCGTGATCAGGAGGCATGGCGTATGCTTGCGGTAATCATTATCGGACTGGCGCTGTTTGTTTCACTCATGGCCCTCGCGGTCATAGTGCCCCTGAGGCCGGGATGGATCCGGATAACCGAACGCTTCGTCTGTCCCCGGGGAAGCACCATGGAGGTCCAGACATCCAAGCTGAGCTACCACCGGCCCGGCGAGCGGGGGCTTGTCGTTATGTGCAAAGGACCGGGCGGGACGACTTCGATAAACGGCAGGGCGGTGTTCTGCCTGTGGCTCATCTTTTTTATTTGCGCGCTGGTCCCCTCCGTCCTTGCGGGACTGTTCTTACTGAAGGGATACATCTAGCGGAATGAAACCAGGGATGAACGGCGCGTCATCCTTTTTTTCTTGATTCCAGGTACGCCTTTACCTCGGGACTGGTCGCGAGCTGGTCCGGTGTTTTTTTTGTTTTCGAGGTCAGGGCGTTGACATCTGATTTGCTCGACCGTGTGCCGCAGGCCCCGATGAGGGGGGTGGTGCCGTCCTCATTCGCCGCCTCGCAATCCGCTCCATGTTTCAGGAGGACCCGTATGGTTTTGCTGCTTCCGTTTAACGCCGCCCCCAGCAGCGGCGTTGCGCCGTATTTGTCGGAGGCATTGACGTCGGCCCCCCGGGAGATCAAAAAACCGGCAAGCTCATTGTATCCCCGTGCGCTCGCAATGACGAGCGGCGTCTGGCCAATGCTGTTGCGTGTATCCACGCCGACGCCTTCGGACAGGAGTCGCGTGACCGTTTCGATGTCTCCTTCCGCGGCTGCGGCAAGGAGTTTTTTCTCTTTCGCGGTCCCCTTTTCGGCCGATGCCAAGGTGAGGGTCGCGCCTTCGCTTATGACAAGCGACCCGTCGTTCACGATCAGTTCCCGCACGGTTTTCGCGTTATCGGAACCGCAGTGTGCGCACACGCTCTCGTTTTTCGGCAGTTCGGCGCCGCATGAATCGCATTTAGCCATGCATCATATCACTACAATCATTGGATTTATTCAAGGCATCAGCGCCGCCAATGAAAGGGAAAGCGTGCCATGCTGATACGCATGTGGCAGTGTACTTGCTGAAAGGGAGTTGTCCACCAAAATTTCATGTTCCCGGGGCGTGCGCCGGGTCATTTCGAACATGCGCGTACCGGCTATCGGCAACGGGGGATAATCGAACGCGATGTAAGATGTAATGACCAGGAGGGGTTGAATTGCCTTTTCCGAAGACGGTCACGGGCCTGTGTGCTTTTCAACGACCCACCGGCAGAAGGGGAAGCTCCCGGTGAAGGCGGGGCTCACGGCGTTGAGAATGTGGACGGAGGAACCGTCGCCCTCCACGACGAAATCTTGCAGTAGCTCCCGGGTGCTCCTGCGCATCAGCTGGGCACGTATGCCGGGCCTGCTCCACTCCCTGAATCCGTCCCTGTCGAGGCCGTGGACCATGCCCGCGGCGAGGCCCACGAAATGGGAACGCCGGTACTTCCGCATCTCTTCGAGGGCCAGGTCCCGGAACCCGAAGGAATTCCTGGCGAAGAGGTCCGCCTCGCGGTAGAGGGTCTCGACGGCCTCCCGGGGGCTGAAGTTCGCCAGGCCCCGGTAGTTCTCCCTCCAGAAGGCGGGGATCGCCGTGGGGCCGATCTTGACCCTGCCGTCCACGGTGACCGTGAAGTGCACGCCCAGGAAGGGATTTTTCAGGTTCGGCACCGGGTAGACGTTCGTCCGCACCGGCCTGTCACTCCCCCCGTACGTGAGGTAGATCCCCTTGAAGGGTATGATGACGTAGTCCCCGCCGAAGCCCCAGTCCCGGGCGATCCTGTCGGCGTAGAGCCCCGCGGCGTTGATGAAGAGACCGGCCTCGATGATTCCCCGGGAGGTCCTGATCGCCCCCTCCCCGAGCCTCTTCCCGTAGGCGCGGTTGAAATCGATGGCCACGCCGCGGCGGAGGAGGTCGTCCCTCAGGGCCCGGCAGACCTCCAGGGGGTCCACCGTGGCCGTGGCGGGTGAATGGAGGGCCATCTCATGGGTCCGGGCGTTCGGATCGATATCCGCGAGCTCCCGTTCCGTAATGAGGGACACGTCGACGCCGTTGACCCTGCCCCGCCGCGCCAGTTCGTGGAGGCCCTCGAGCTCCGCCTCGTCCCGGGCGACGACGACCTTCCCGCAGCGGTTGATCGCCAGGCCCTCACGGTGGCAGAAATCCGCGAGCTCCCGGTTCCCCTCCCGGGTGAACCTGGCCTTCAGCGAGTCCGCCGAGTAGTAGAACCCCGCGTGGAGCACGCCGCTGTTCCTGCCGCTGGAATGGTATCCCGTGTCAGGCTCCTTTTCGATGACGCGGATGGTTTTCCCGGGCCGGAGCGCCAGGAGCTCCCGGGCCAGGGCGAGTCCGATGATGCCCGCGCCGATGACGCATATGTCGGATCTGTCCGTCTTCAATTGCCGTGCCCCGTTTCGGTTGAAAACATCGTATGATGAGGGCGTGCAGAAAGTGGGGATAGTGTGAAAATTCCCGGGCGCCTGTCCAGAACTTTCCGCCTGTCGCGGGCCTTCATGGTTCCATGACCATTCATGACCCGCGCATGGAATCGGCCGAACATTACACCTTGAATTTCAGGTAATCTATGCCCAGGCGGCTGATCCTGTAGGATAAAATCCTCTTGGTGGTCCCAAGCTGCTGTGCCGCGCGGGTGATGTTCCCCCCGTTCATCTTCAGGTGGTCTATTATTATTTCCTTTATGAACCTGTCGCTCATCTCGTCAAGGGTGAGCGGCCGCCCGGGATCCTCGGCAATCTGGAGAGAGGGGGGGAGATGATAATTCCTGATGACGTTCTCCCTGCAGAGGATAACCGCCCGCTCGATGCAGTTTTCCAGCTCCCGTATGTTGCCAGGCCAGTGATACTGGACCAGGAGGTCGATGGAATCGGTGCTTAGTCTTTTAATGTCCTTCCCGTGCCTGTTGCTGAACTTTTCCAGGAAGTGGTCGGCGAGGAGCACGATATCGGCCCTCCGTTCCCTCAGGGGAGGGATGTATATCGGGAAGACGTTGAGACGGTAAAAGAGGTCCTCCCTGAAGGATTTATCGGAAATTTTTTTCGAGAGGTCCTGGTTGGTGGCGGCGATTATCCGCACATCCAGGGGTATCGTATCGGAGCCCCCGATCCGCTCGATTGACCGCTCCTGGAGCACCCTGAGAAGGTGCACCTGGAATCGCTGGTTCAGGTCGCCGATTTCGTCAAGAAAGATGGTCCCGCCGTCCGCCATTTCAAACCGCCCCTTCCTCCGCTGCAGCGCCCCGGTAAAGGCGCCCTTTTCGAAGCCGAAGAGCTCGCTCTCGATAAGGTTCTCCGGCAGCGCCGCGATATTGACCTTGACAAACGCCCGGTCCCTGCGGCCGCTGTTGCCGTGAATGGCGTCCGCCACCAGTTCCTTGCCGGTGCCGCTTTCGCCGGTAATGAGCACGGTTGAATCCGTCTCCGCCACCATGAGTATCTGCTCATGGAGCTCTTTCAGGAGGGGTGTCTCGCCCACGATCTTCCTGTCGCCGGCCTGCATGGAGAGCTTCAGCTGGAGGAGCCGGTTCTCGTCTTTCAACTGCTTCTCCCGCCGCAGCATCTCGCGCCGGGCGCTGACCGCGTGGGCGATCATCACCGAAAGGGTCGTCAGGACCCGGAGCTCTTCAGCGTACTCCCCTTCCCGCCGGGGCAGGTCCACCGATATGGTCCCGATGGTGCTGCCGGAAAGCTTGACCGGCACGCAAATAAAGGATATGCCCTGCTTCCCGCTTTTCCTCGCCTCCGTCCTGTCGAGGAACCTCGGTTCCTCCACCACGTCATGGACAACCATCGGCTCGCCGCTTGACACGACGGATCCGATGATCCCCTCGCCGAGACGGTACACCCCTTTTTTCACTTCGTCGTCTGAATAGCCGTAGGATACGTCTATGACGATGTCGCCGGTCTCCTCGTCGTAGATATTGATCATGCCCCGGACGATCCCGTAAAAGGAAGCCAGGTTTTCCAGGGCCCTGTCGAGCATCGCGGATATTTCCCTTTCCCGGGTGAATATCCTTCCCATCTCGTAGAGGAAACCGGTGTCCCGCTTGTCCGGGCTGTCTGTCGTGTCGTTCATGCCGCCACTACTCATTGCACGGGAATCTGAAAAAATGATCGTTCCCCGGCAGTTACACTCTATATACACAAACGCCCGGCAATGCAATATATTTATTCCATAATGCAGTGCCGGGCGATAAAATTTACACCGGGGCAATACGCGCAGGGCCGATTCTACCCTATGGCGGATTTTCCCGTCTCCTCGGTGCGAATCCGGATGCAGTCGGCCAGGTCAAGGGCGAAGATCTTGCCGTCACCGATCTTGCCCGTCTTGGCGCCCCGTATTATGGCCTTTACCGTCCTCTCGTAAAAATCGTCGTTGACGGCAATCTCCATCCGGATCTTCTCAAGGAGGTTCACCTCCGTTTCGACCCCCCTGTAGGTTTCCAGGTATCCTCCCTGCTGGCCGCACCCCAGGGAATTGGTGACGGACATCTTGGTCACCTCCTCCTTGAAGAGCTCCTGCTTCACGTCGTTGAGGCGCTCGGGCTGGATGTAGGCTATGATCAATTTCATGGTGGACCTCCCTTATCTGTTCCTGAATATCTGGAATCCCGAATAGGCTTCCATGCCGTGCTCGTCAATGTCAAGGCCCCGCAATTCCTCCTCGCGGCTTACCCTCAGGCCGACGGTGTACTTAATCGCCAGGAAGATGGCCCCGGCGGTGACCGTGACCCAGGCCATGACGGCCAGTACGCCAATGGCCTGCACCCCCAGTTGCGTGAATCCGCCGCCGAAGAAGAGGCCGTCGACCCCGCCGTACCGCTTTTCCGCGAAAAGACCCACCATGAGCGTGCCCAGGGCGCCGCAGACACCGTGCACGGAAATGGCGCCCACGGGGTCGTCTATCTTGAATGCGAAGTCAAAGAGTTCCACCGACAGCACCACGACGACCCCCGCGATGAGGCCGATACCTATCGCGCTCACCGGCGAGACCGAGGCGCACCCCGCGGTTATGGCAACCAGTCCCGCCAGGGCGCCGTTGAGGCTCATGCTGACGTCGGGCTTTTTGGACTTTATCCAGATGGTCGACATGGCGGCGATCGCGCCTGCGGCGGCGGCAAGGTTCGTGTTCACCGCTATGAACCCTATGGAAAGGTTGTCGCCTGCCGTGGTGCTTCCCGGGTTGAAGCCGAACCATCCGAACCAGAGAATGAAGACCCCCAGGGCAGCCATGGGGATATTGTGGCCCGGAATCGCCCGGGGCTTTCCGTCCGGTCCGTATTTTCCCAGCCTGGGACCCAGTACCATGGCGCCCATCAGGGCGGCCCATCCGCCCACGGAATGCACGACGGTGGAGCCTGCGAAATCGACGAATCCCAGTTTGGCCAGCCAGCCGTCGCTGTTCCATATCCAGTGGCCAGATACGGGATAGACCAGGGCGGAGATGAGCAGGCTGTAGAAGAGATAGGAGACGAACTTCGTGCGCTCGGCCATTGCCCCTGACACGATCGTGGCGGCGGTGGCGGCAAACACCGCCTGGAACAGCCAGTAGGTGTACTGCCAGAGGCCATCCGGGTTCCCCGGATCGGCGCTGGAGAGGAAAAATTTTGACCCGCCGATAAAGCCCCACGCGGATACCCCGAACATCAGGCCGTAACCAATGGCGAAGAATGCCAGGGAACCGACGGAAAAATCCATCAGGTTTTTCATGATGATATTTCCCGCGTTTTTGGCCCTGGTGAATCCGACCTCCACCATGGCGAAGCCCGCCTGCATGAAGAAGACAAGGAATGCGGCCACCAGTGTCCAGACGACATTAATCGGCTTGATCGATGATTCCACCGCGTGGGCCGCCTCTTCCGCGTGCAGACCGGTGATGGCGAAGAAAAGCAGTATCGCAATTGCCGGTAAGGTTAATTTTCGATTCATCGCGTCCTCCTTTTGAGAAATAATATATCCTATTATAAAAGCATGTTCCGTACCGAAACGGCGCAAAACGATGAATGTAACAGGAACGACATAATTTTTCCGTGAAATGCCGATTCGCGTCTGATGCGGCGGGGTTTGATGATAGAAAGAAGAGGCACGCCAGCCGGATTGAGAAGCCCCCCTGGCCGGTGAGTTGATTCCGGGATCTCACCCGGTACAAATTTGTACCGCGGGGGGGACTTCCCGGCACAAAAACGTTCCGGGATCCGGCTGCCATGGTCATGAGAGCCTTTTCAACTGAACAGATCCTGGACAGTGTCGAGGGAATTGTAAGCTTCAAAAACCACTGGACATGCCGCGTGCCGGTCAATCGATAAGATCACCAGGATATTTCTTCTTGAAATAGTATGAGTTTCGGGGTAGGGTGGCCATCGTTATTACATCCGATGACGTCCTTGCATGCGTCCTGATTCCATGGCACAGGGTTGAAGAATATGCAGGTCTTCTCAACGGTCATGTCCCTGATCGCCGCAGGATGCCTGCTCCTGGGCCTCTCTATTCTCCGGATCGACAGGCACAGCCGTCTCAACAGGCTGTTCGGCTTCATCTGCTTCATCGTCTCCCTCTGGCACATCGCCGCGGTCATCGGCTATTCTTCTCCCGCCCACGACGTGATCGTCATGGCGACGGTTTTCGCCTCGTTCATATATATAACCTTCATCGCGGCCAACCTGCACGTCGGCATGCTTCTTTCGCTTGAAAAAAACCCGTCGCGATTTGTGACGGCCATCCTTTACATGCCGGCATTCGTTTCCACTGCATTTATTGCGGCAGCGCCGGGCATGTTCTTCACGTACACGCGGCATGGCGGGACATGGAAGTTCTCACCGTCATATGAAAGTCCCTGGTTCCACCTGCTGATGGTCCTGCTCGCCGCCTACTCTGCCGCCTTCCTGCTGCTCATTGCCCTGAGGAGGAAAAAGTCGGTTTCAAACAGGGAGCGGCGGCAGCTGGACGTTATCATGGGTTCATTTATCGCCACCTCGGTCATCGTCAACCTGACGCAGTTCATCGTCCCCTGGTTTCGCCTTCGGGATATCCCCGACATCGGCCCTGCGGGGCACGCCCTGTACCTCGGCGGACTCTACTATGCCGTGTTTCGCCTGAGGTTCATGAGCAACAGGCTCGCGGTCAGCGCGGATGAGCTCATAGCACATATCAGCGACATGGTCTTTGTCACCGACAGGAAAGGATTCATCGCGACGATGAACGGGCCGGCGAAGCGCATCGTCCCTCCCGCCGTCGCCCGGGACCGCGCGCCGCGCCTGCTCGACCTGATACACGAGAGCGACCGGATCGCGGAGCTCTTCGAACGGATGTCGGCGGGTGGATCGCAGAGTGAACATACCCGGATCACCTACCGGGGCGGTGACCGGGACATGTACACGGATTCGTACGTATCGCGGATCATGGACGAGTTTTCCGACCACGTCGGGTACCTGGTCATCTCCAGCGAAAACAGGGGCCGGGCCATGCTGCAGGCCGCTCACCGCATCACCGACCGGGAATTCGAGGTGATCGGGCTCTGCGTAAGGGGCGACACGAACCGGGGAATCGCGCGGTCGCTCTCCGTGTCGGTCAGGACGGTGGAGACGCACATCATCAACATTTACAACAAGCTGGGCGTGAACAACAGGATCGAACTCATGAACGTGGCGATACGGTTCGGCCTTGTGCCCGGTGTACGGAATCACCAGCCGGGATCCGGCGCGGAAGGATAACGCCGCACGGCGCCACGCGGATCCATTTCCCTTGTGCGCGCGGTGGAGGGTGCGCTCTTGCCTCAAACCGCCGGATGCGCGCCCTGCGCCCGTTTATTCAAAAAAATCCGGCCTACGTATTTACACGGATGACAACCACCCACCTGCTCTGCTACAACCATGATGTTCACCATGCCCGGGCGCGAAAGGGGGGGCAGTGGTACGCATCAAACATGCATCTTTTTTTTCAGGGTGATGGCATGAAAAATATCATGAGACTACTTGCGTGCATCACGCTGGCCGGCGCGCTGGCCTTCCTGGCCTGTGACAGTGAAAAGGGCAACAGCAACGCGCTTCTGCTTCTGCTGCTGGGCGGAGGCGGAGGAGCAACAGGAGATACGGTCGTTAGCATTGCAGCACTATCGGGCGTCACGCCTCCCGTGTATGGCGAGACCCCGGTTTCGACGATTACCGAAACGGACCAGTACACGGGCACGGTTTCATGGTCGCCGGACGATGATCCCTTTGATGAGAGCACCGTGTACTCGGCCACGATAACCCTGACGCCAAAAACCGGCTACACCCTGACAGGCGTGGCGACGGATTTTTTTACCGTGGCCGGAGCGGATTCTGTTTCCAACCCTGAACATTCCGGCGTGATAACAGCTGTTTTCCCGGAAACGGGAATCGAACCTGATATTGAAATCGAATTCGAAAGTGCAGAACAGACCGGCGGCGCGTCAGGCACGGCTGATTCAACGGCATTGACGCTGACCTTCGACGCTGACCCGGCCGCATTGACCGCTGACAACATAACCGTAACCGGGGCAGCAAAGGGAGCTCTTTCCGGAAGCGGAACAACCCGGAGCATCGCGATCTCAGATATCACCGTGGCCAATGGGGCGACCATTTCCGTGACCATAACAAGTCCCGCGGGATATTCGATTACCGGTTCGCCGAAGACCGCGGTCGTTTACAGATCGATTTATGCCGGGTACAAAGAGACCTGCGCGGGCGACGGCGTTTCCTTTGGCATGGTGTATGTGCCGGGCGGGCTGACCTTCCCGGTCGGCGTCGACGATAATGGCGATATTGATAATGACGGTGATCAGGATGTACCTCCTGCCGCCACTGTCGCTGATGCCTGCTGGATAGGCGAGACCGAGGTGACCTATGAGCTCTGGAGCGCGGTGTACGCATGGGCAACGGGGGGCACCGGCGGCGCCGCCGGGGAAGGAGAGTACACCTTTGCCAATGCCGGGGGAAGGGGCGGTTATTCAGATATCGTCCATGGCTGGATGACGTATAGCAGCGGTCATGAGACCCATCCGGTGACCATGGCGAACTGGCGTGACAGCATGGTATGGTGCAACGCCCTGACCGAATGGCACAACGCCCGGAACGGCACGAGTTACGCGTGCGTGTACACGTATTCGAGCGCGATACTACGGGATTCCACCAATGCCACGGCCTGCGACGGCGCCGCGGCCGGTTCAACCGCCGACGGCTTTCGCCTGCTTACCGTCAATGAATATGAGCTTGCCGCGCGGTACCGTGACGGAACGCTCTGGACATACGGAGACCACGCGAGCGGAGACGACAGCGGCGCGTGCTATAATGACGGCAGTTTTCTCGGCGGTCTGGACATGTCATCGGTATACGGTGAGTACTCGGTGCATATGGGTAATTCTGGCGATACCACGGCAGAGGTTGCGAGTAAAACGGACAATGCCCTGGGCCTGTATGACATGAGCGGCAACGTGTGGGAATGGTGCTATGATCAGGACTCGTTCTCAAGCCGGATGGTTCGCGGCGGCAGCTTCGCCAATGGCAGCATGTACATGCAGGTGGGGTTTTCTTCCACAGCCTGGAATCCAGGCGACGAGTATGTCCTTCTGGGCTTCCGCATCGCGAGGTCGGCTGATTGACCGGGTGTAGCAGTTCATAGCCGTTTCTTCTATATATACAAGGTGGTGGGCCGAGATTTTGGCATAGTACGCATAAAAGTGGAGGAATGTATGGTAACACGAAGGAAGTGGGTGATTCTTGTGGCGGTCATTATCGTGCTTGGAGCCGCCGGCTGCGGCGCCTCAAGAATGGTGAAAAAGGACCCGCTGAAGGCCGTCCGGAAAGTCTCAATTGTCACGATCTACTGTCCTGCCGCGATCACCATTGACAACCAGCGGCAGGCCGTGGGATTTCATGTCGTCGACGCCGCCGTCAGGGCGCAGCAAAAAAAGCCGGAGGCCATGGCGGAGTTCAGGCCCCGGGGCCTCTTTCTCCTGAACCGGGCCCACCAGGAAGCGGCGGAGCAGTTCTCGAGGGCATTCGGGTGGAACATCCAGCCGGTGACCGCGGCGATGAAAACGGCCCGGTACAACAGGCTGCGGCAATGGTCGGATGAGCATCGTGACGCGTCGTTCCCCGTGATGATGGGTCTTGACGGCGTTGCATTTCTCTGGGTCAACAAGGGCGATTCCTCGCTCCAGGCCCTTCTCAAAGAATGGTGCGTTGCCAATGGCTGTGACGCCGTGATGCTGCTCAGCTTTAATTTCACCTACAGCAAGAGCTGGTTCGGCGCGTCGGGGATTTCCGCCAAGGCGCGCACCTTCACGGGCGTACAGATTGTCGATAAAAACGGCGCGCTGATCGTCTCGACAAACCGGGCGGACGAGCGGGAGCGGGACTACTCGGTGATGGCCGACGACACCATGCCCCTGAAGGGATGGACCGCGGACATCAACGATACGACGATCAGGACCTTTGATTCCGCGACGAAGAAAAGCGTCGCGAACATGGTCGGGCTTATACAGCGCGAGCTGAAATAGCCGGCCGGCAGGAATCCCAGTCCGGCGAGGAACGGGGTTTTGAAGTGAGAGGGGGCGGATGCAGCGAATCGCCTCCCCTGGACCATTGCTCAACGAATAGTATCCTGAATAGCATTGGAGGAAACTGATGAAAAAAACGATCCTTTTCTTTCTGGCAGTCTCGCTTGCGCTCGCGTCCTGTTCGGCGGACAAGGCAATCCGAAGCGAAACGCCACAGAACGCGACATTCAAGAACTACCGGGTCATCCACCTGGGCTGGATCAACTATCCGGTCAACGATTGGAAAACGTACGGTTACAAGAGCCAGGCCAAATGGACCGAAATGATCAACGACCTGAACCTCAAATCGCTGCCCCAGTACCTGAAGGATTTTCTTCCGGGAAAAACCGTCGTTCAGGCGGCGCCGGGGTCCAACGCCATGCCGGCCGCGGGAGATCTGTTCATAAAGTTCTCGTTTAAAAACATCGAGCGGAATTTCAACGCCGCGACCGGGGGTTTTGACTACCTTGATGTTCTCGTGGAATTTTATGACATCAAGTCCAGGAAAAAACTCTATACCGCGGACCTGCACTGCTCCTCCGCGCGGTCCTTCCCGCACAACTGGAAGGCCCAGAACTTTGACGGAAGGCTGGATAACCAGATATACAATCTTGCCGCGACCATCGCGCGAAAATTGTAAATGATCCCCCCGGGGCTCCGGCGCGTCTGCGCCGAAGCCCCGGGGGGAATTGCGCCCGGCCCTGCGTGTCCCGGGCCCCCGACAGGGGGGCATTCGCCATGCCGGGAAGGTGCCATTGCCGGCCCGGCGGGCGGGGGCTCGTCGTCATGCGCGAAGGCCCGGGCGGGATGACCTCCATCTCTTCGGCGGTTTTTTCTTGTCAGGGATCTCCCCGTGTGTCATTATTACCGCGGCAAAAGCAGAGGGTGCCAGGTGGCCCGGTACCTGATAAATCGCGCGTTGATAGCATGAGGAGGAATCTATGGCTAAAACCATGACATTTCTGATGCTGAGCTGCATGATCTGCCTGGGTGGCATACCCCGTCATGCCCATGGCCAGTCGGTCGAAGAGTTGATGTCGATCGGCAACAGCATGATGCAGGCGGGGCATTATAACGAGTCGGTAACCGCATTCAGAAAAGTGATACAACGTGAACCCGATAATTTTGAGGCCCAGCGAAACCTGGCGCTGGCGTATTATAAATGGGGCCGCTATTCAAACGCGGTGACAGAATTCGAGAAGGCTGTCAGAGTACATGCCGGGGACGCCTCGTGCTGGTACTATATGGGACTTTCGTATGTTCATCTGGGCAATAGGGCAAAGGCCATGGAGTGTTTAACGAAGGCCAATCAACTCTCCCCTGGGGAAAGTTTATATTTTTTAGGCATTGCATTGTTGTATGAAAAAGACAAGAATTACGAAGCTGCCCTTGACAATTATCAACGCGCGAAGAGGCTTGATCCGAGCAATGGTGAAGCGAACGAAGGAATAATCCGTTGCTGCAGGAAGCTTGGTAAAAAGAGGTCTCGGGAAAAAAGATGAGCGCAGGGGAACGGGAGAGGGTGTAGCCGGGTTTAATTTCCGCACTCCGCGGGTCATGGCGACGTTACTGCCGGATCCCCTGCGACGCACGCCTCCATCCCGGAAGGGGCGCCCGAGGGGGTGCCCCTTTTCATATGCCCGGGTCGATTAATTGCTTGATAAATTGCCGCGAAAATTTATTTTTGGATACTTTCAACGTCCCAATCAGCTTTCAGGAGCGCGGCCGTGAACGATACCGATTCGCATCGTCCCTGGGGTTTTTACGAAAACCTGGCGGAGGGAGACGACCACAAGGTCAAGAGGATCACCGTCTACCCCGGGAAGCGCCTCAGCCTCCAGAGCCACGGGCGCCGCGCCGAGCACTGGTACATCGTCGAGGGGGAGGCGCTCTTTACCCTCAATGATGACGTGATTCCCCTGGGCGCCGGGGAGGCCGTCGACATTGGAAAAGGGGACCGGCATCGCATTGAGAATGCGGGAACCGGGAACCTGGTATTCATAGAGATACAGACAGGCGACTATTTCGGGGAAGACGACATCATCCGCCATGAGGATGATTTCGGAAGGGCCTGAAAAAAATATCGCGGCGCCGTAACATTCCGTGCCGGGCCGCCATCTCTGTATATACTGCGGGAAAAGCTGGTTGTTTCTTTCTTATCAATGAATAGCGGTCGCAGGGGAACAGGCCCCCATCCCGGAACGTCCCGCCGGGGAGGCGGTATGATCCGGTGCGGCTCGAACAAATGCGGCGGGCGTCCCTCCCCCGCGGTCGGCGCGGGAGGGGAGGGGACCGCGGGCGCAATCATATCGGCGCAGGAGTGATCCATGATAACCGTCCAGGACGTAACGAAGCGATTCGGCGACATTACCGCGGTCAACGGCATTTCCTTCAGCATCCGCGAAGGTGAAATAACCGGGCTCCTGGGACCCAACGGCGCCGGGAAAACGACGACCCTCAGGATGCTGACCTGCTATCTCAAGCCCGACAGCGGCACCATCACCGTGGGCCCCCACGACGTGGAGGAGCATCCCGTGGAGGTGAGGCGAACCATCGGCTACCTCCCGGAGTCCGCGCCCGTGTACGGGGACATGATCGTGCACGACTACCTCTGCTACATCGCCGACATCCGGGGCATCGCGGACCGGGGGAGAATAGGCGAGATCGGCGAGGTCTGCGGCATCAGCCAGGTGATGCACATGGAGATCGGCGAGCTGTCAAAGGGCTTCAGGCAGCGCGTGGGCCTCGCCCAGTCGATGATCCATGATCCCGACATTCTCATCCTCGACGAGCCCACGAGCGGACTCGACCCGAACCAGATCATCGAGATACGGAACCTCATCCGGGAAATCGGGAAGAAGAAAACCGTCATCCTCTCGACCCATATCCTTCCGGAGGTGGAGGCCACCTGCGACCGCGTGATCATCATAGACAGGGGGAACATCGTCGCCGATGACCGGACCGAGAACCTCCAGATCGTCGCGGGGGACGAGAAGCGCGTGGTGGTGAAGGTCGCCGGGACCGATTACGGCGCTCTTTCGAAGGAGCTCATGGCCCTCGAGGGCGTGGTGCGCGTCGAGGAGGTGGAGGACAGGGACCTGGTCGGCGCGCGGGTCTCCGCCTCGGGAACGGTCGATATCAGGCCGGAGATATTCAGGCTGGTCAGTGGCAGGGGCTGGGTGCTCTACGAGATGGCCCTGGAGCAGCGGAGCCTGGAGCGGGTCTTCAGGGAACTTACCGGAGGTGCGAAGTGAACATCAGGGAAATCGATATCAGGCGGGCGCTTCGGCGCGGGAAAGAGAATGCCGTCGTCTACTCGCGGGAGCCCCTGGCCATCATGAAAAAGGAACTGATGAGCTATTTCTACACGCCCATCGCGTATATCGTGATCATCATCTTCCTGGGCGTGACGGGGGCGTTCTTCTTCCAGATACTGAACGGCGGCTTCTTTTACGCGGGTCAGGCAGAGATGCGCAGCTTCTTTCAGTTCCTCCCGCTCATTCTCATGATCGTGGTCCCCGCCGTCACCATGCGGCTCTTCGCCGAGGAGATCCACAGCGGCACCATCGAGAACCTCATGACCCTTCCCGTCACCACGGGGAAGGTCGTGACGGGCAAGTTCCTCGCCGCGACGGCCTTCGTCTCCATCATGATCGCGCCGACGCTCTTCTACCTCGCGACGATTCTCTTCGTGGGGTCCCCGGACCCGGGCCCGGTTATCGGCGGGTATCTCGGGGCGATCCTCCTGGCCGGCGCCTACTCCGCCGTGGGGATCCTGGCCTCGTCCCTGGGAAGGAACCAGATCGTCGCCTTCATCATCGGCCTGTCGGCCTGTTTTTTCCTCTGGATAATCGACAAGGTGACGGTGTTCCTTCCCTCGGGCCTCGGTTTCGTCGAGTACCTGGGCACGGATTATCATTTCCGGAACATCTCCCGGGGAGTGATCGATTCCCGGGACCTCGTGTATTTCGCGTCGATCATCGTCGTGTCGATCCTGCTGACAAAAAAAATCCTTGATGACCGGAGATAGGGCGCCATGACCATGCAGAACATTACGGAAAGGATACGCGGTTCCCTCGCGCGCGTCGCCGGTCTGCTTCGCCGCGGCGGCGGTTCCCCCGGCGGGGAAGGGCGCGGAGCGGGAAGGAGTAAGCGCCGGAAAAACATCCAGCTCGCCCTGAACATCGTGATACTGGTGCTGATCAACGTGGCGGCCATGACCCTGAAGTTCCGGTGCGACCTCACGAGGGACAACACCTACTCCCTCTCCGGGAAGAGCATCGAAACCGTGGCGAACCTGAAGGAAAACCTGAAGATAAAAGTGCTCTTCACGCGGGATCTCCCGGCCCAGCACACCTCGCTCTACCGGTACCTCATCGACCTCCTGGACGAGTACGAGTACTACGGCAACGAGTACTTCAGCTACGAGGTGGTGCCGGAGGAGGACCTGGAGAAGGTGGCCGCCGATTACGGCATCCGCCCCGTCCAGAGCCAGGAGTTCGACAGCGACCAGGTGAAGGTGCGCCGGGCTTACATGGGCCTGGTTATCCAGCAATCGGACGTTATCGAGAAGATCGAGGCGATAACGGACCCGACGGGCCTTGAGTATTCCATCACCTCCTTGATAGAGAAGATGTCGGGTAAGATCGACGGCCTCCTGGGCCTCGCGAAGCCGATACGGGTGCTCCTCTTCATGGGGGGGCCCCTTGCGTCGCTCCCCATCGAGGGCATCGAAGGCCTCCGTGAGAAGGTGGCCGCGGCGGTCGAAAAGAGCAACGCGGTCAACTACGACAAGCTGAAGCTCGAGGTCCTCGATCCCTCGGCGGACCCGACCCTCGCCGCGACGGCCGAGGGCTTCGGGGTCCCGCGGCTCAACTGGAGGGCGGGACGCGACCGGTTCGGCAGGGCCGTTCCCGCCGGGGACGCCTACCTCGGCATCGTCCTTGTCGTCGATGACAGGGCGGAGCTGGTCGACCTCTCGGTGGCCCCCACCCTCAGGGGCACAAACATCATCGTGGGCCTCGACACGCTCGAGGACAGCCTCAATGCCGCGGTGTCCTCCCTGGTGAGCGTCAACCCGCGCATCGGTTACGTCACGGGACACGGGGAGGTCGACCTGAACGACCAGCAGTCCCAGGCCGGGGGCGCACTCCTCAGGCAGGTGCTCTCCGACGTCTACGATATCGCCGAGGTTGACCTGGCGAAGGACGAAATACCGGGCGACCTGGGCCTCATCATCGTCAACGGCCCCCGACAGAAGTTCTCCGAAATCGAGCTCTACAGGATCGACCAGTTTCTCATGAAGGGGAAGGCGGCCATCTTTTTCCTCGACTCCTTCACGGAGCTCGACCTGGGCCGGCAGGGCATGTTCGCGCGGCAGCCCATGGTGATCCCCGTCGTCACGGGCCTGGAGCCCCTCCTGGAGCACTACGGCGTCTCAGTTGAAAAGAATATCGTCCTCGACAAAAGCTGCGCCCGGGGAATGGCCGCCGGCGCCCTGAAGGATTTTTACCATGTTCCCATCATAAAGCGATCGGGCTTCGACGATCAAAGCGTCATCACCAGGTACCTGAAGGGGTTGGCCTTCATGAAGGTCTCGTCCCTGCGGGTCGATGAGAAGGGCGTCAGGGCGCGCGCCTGCTCGGCGGTGCCCCTGGTTTCATCTTCAGAAGAAAGCTGGCTCATGGAGGGTGAAATCAACCTCAATCCCTTCTTCATGTCGCCGCCGGAAAACGAGGGTGAGATGAAAAGCCACCCCCTTGCCCTGCTTCTTTCGGGACCCTTCGAAAGCTACTACAGGGGGAGGGACGTCCCCCCCGCGGAGGGCGCGTCCGCCGGCATCGCCGTGCAGAAGCTCGACGGCACGGTGAAGGCCGGGGAGAGCCGCGTCATCGTCGTGGGCACCTCGGAGATAACCAGGACGGGGTTCCTGATGAACGCGCGGAGAATGATATCGAGCGCCACGTCGGAACGCGACGAGCAGGACCGGGTCTTTTCCAACGGATTTTTCATACACAGCGCCGCGGATTACCTCCTGGGGAACGACTTCATTCCGGAAATGGCGAGCAAGAGCCTGGAATTCAACCCCCTGGAGAAGACCGGGGACAGGGCGCGCATCCTTTTGAAGGCCCTGAATATCGCCGGGGTTCCGATACTGGTGATTCTCGCCGGGCTCGCGATATGGAGGCGGCGATCGTCGAGGAAAAAGGCGATTCGGGGGCGGTTCGCCCCGGGAGGCGGCGATGAAAGCTAACAGGAAGATGATAGTGAGCCTTTCGGCCATTGCCCTGCTGGCCGTTTATATCCTGGCGGTCAACCTGGCGCGTTCCCCGCGCCGCCCCGACGTGCCCCCCCTGGAAGGGGCCTTTGACGAGATCGTGATCACCTGGGCGGGGGGCGGCGTCAGGCTCTTCAAGAAGGAAGGGAAGTGGAGCGTCGGCGACGGGGCCTTTCCCGCGGACGTGAAAAAGATCGAAGAGATCGAGAAGCGCTTCCGGGACCTCAGCCTCGCGGACCTGGTGTCGAAGAAGGGTTACTACGTGAAGTACGACCTCACGCCGGACAGGTACACGGAGATCATTTTCAAGCGGGGCGACGCCACGGTGAGGCGGTTCATGATCGGCAAGAAGAGCCCCACGGGGAGGCACACCTTCGTGAGGATCGACGACCGCCCGGAGATATACCTGGCCGAGGGGACGTTTGACGTCGTCATCAACAAGTCCGTCGAGGACCTCCGGGACCGCGAGATCGTGAAGGTGAAGCGCGACGCGGTGACCGCCCTCACGGTGGAGCACCGGGGCAGGACCTTCACCTTCGCCCGGGAGGCCCCGGCGGCGGAAGAAAAGAAGAAAGGGGAGGCGAAGAAGACCGAAGGAGCGGAAAAGGCCGCGGCGCAATGGGTGTACCGCGGCGACCCGGCCGCGGCGATCGACCAGGGGAAGATCGAGGCGCTTCTCGTGGCCCTTGATCCCCTCCGCGCCTCGTCGTTCCCCGAGACGGAGCGGCACCGCCTCGGCGCGCCTTTCTGCGCCCTCAGGATACAGGCTGAGGGCAAAGAGGTGAGCCTGAATATTTTCAGGAACGGGAACGAGTACCTGGCGGAATCGTCGGTAAGCCCCTACCTCTTCGGCGTGGAAAAATGGAACGTCGAGAAGTTCTTCATTACGTCGATCGACCAGTTCACGCGGAAGAAATGAGGGAGTGAATCACGGCGGCGCGGACCTGCCGGTGGTTTCGCGGGTGCCGCGCCTGGTGAAACGGAATGTGTTTGACAGATTTGTTTTCCGTCACTATAGTCATCGTACGTGGCGATGGGGAGGACCCCCGGCAATCGATCCACGCTGATTCATAATCAAGGCGGAGCGTACATGAAACAGTCGAACAATCCCGACAGCGCGGAACAGGTTACGGAGCCGAATTCATTAAACGAAGACTCGCAGCTCATCGTTGCCCGGGAGATACTGCCCGAGGTGCTGCATATCATACCGATCTCCCACCGCCCCATATTTCCCGGCATGATGATTCCCATCGTCCTCACTGGCGATTTCATGGTGGAGACCGCGAACCACATCCTCGAGACCGAACAGAAGATCGGCGGCGTGGTCCTGGCGAGGGAACAGCACGAGGGGACCGTCCGCTCCGAGGAGCTCTACAACGTCGGGGTCGCCATCAAGGTGCTCCGCGTGACCCCCATCGACGAAAAGACCATCCAGATGATGATAAACGCACTGGGGAGGTTCACCAGGAAGGAGGTCCTGCGCGACGAGCCGACCATCCAGTGGCGGGTGGAGCATCACTTCGAGGAGGAGAACACCGGCTCCGAGGTGATGAAGGCCTACTCGAAGGCGATCATATCCTCCATCAAGGACCTGATCAAGTCCAATTCGCTATTCCAGGAGGAGCTGAAGCTCTTCCTGAACCGGTTCACCATCGAGGACCCGGGGAAACTGGCGGACTTCGTCGCCTCCATGACCTCGGCGGACGCGGCGGAGGTGCAGGGGGTCCTGGAGACCTTCGACGTTCGGACCCGCGTCGAGAAGGTACTGGTCCTCCTGAAAAAGGAGGTCGAGCTCTCGAAGCTCCAGGACAAGATCACCAAGCAGATCGAGCAGCGGATATCGAAGCAGCAGAAGGAGTTCTTTCTCAAGGAGCAGCTCAAGGAGATCAAGAAGGAGCTGGGCCTGGAGAAGGACGAGAAGACCGCCGAGATCGAAAAGTTCGAGGAGCGGATCGCGAAGCGGACCCTCACGGCGGAGGCGGCGGCGAAGATCGACGAGGAGATGAACAAGATGCGGCTCCTGGAGCCGCACTCCGCGGAATACGGCGTGAGCAGGAACTACCTCGACTGGCTCACCTCCCTTCCCTGGGGGGTCTACTCGAAGGACAACTACGACATCAGGAAGGCGAAGAGGGTCCTTGACCGGGACCACTACGGCCTGGACGACATCAAGGACAGGATACTGGAATTCATCAGCACGGGGAAGATGAAGGGGAACATCACCGGCTCCATCATCTGCTTCGTGGGCCCTCCCGGCGTGGGGAAGACCTCCATCGGCAAGTCCGTCGCCGAGGCCCTGAACCGGAAGTTCTTCCGCTTTTCCCTCGGGGGGATGCGTGACGAGGCGGAGATCAAGGGACACCGCCGCACCTACATCGGCGCCATGCCAGGAAAGATTATCCAGAGCCTGAAGACCGTGGGGGTCGCCAACCCCGTCATCATGCTCGACGAGATCGATAAGGTGGGGGTGAGCTTCCAGGGGGACCCCGCCTCGGCGCTCCTGGAGGTCCTGGACCCGGAGCAGAACACGAATTTCCTGGACCACTACATCGACCTCCGCTTCGACCTTTCCAATATCCTCTTCATCGCCACGGCGAACCAGCTCGACACGATCCCCACGCCCCTCCTGGACCGGATGGAGGTGATGAAGCTCTCGGGCTACATCATGGAGGAGAAGCTCCAGATCGCGAAGCGCTACCTGGTGCCCAAGCAGCTGAAGGAGCACGGGCTGAAAAAGGGGCAGGTGACCATCGACGCCGAGAGCCTGAAGAAGATCATTCACGGCTATGCCCGGGAGGCCGGGGTCAGGAGCCTGGAGAACAACATCCGCCGCATCATGCGGAAGGCCACCAGGAAGTTCGCCGAGGGGAGCGAGGAATCGATCGCCATCACGGCGAGGAACCTGGTGGACTACCTGGGTAATCCCCGCTTCCAGGACGAGTCCCTCTACGACAAGAGGATACCCGGGGTGGTCATGGGCCTGGCCTGGACGAGCATGGGGGGCGCCACGCTCTACATCGAGGCGACGGCGGTGCCCTCGAAGAACAAGGGATTCAAGCAGACGGGCCAGCTCGGCAACGTCATGAAGGAGTCGGCTGAGATCGCCTACACCTACGTCAGCTCCCGGATACGGGAGTACGGCATCCCCGAGAACTTTTTCAACGAGCACACGGTGCACCTCCACGTGCCCGCAGGCGCCACGCCGAAGGACGGCCCCTCGGCGGGGATCACCATGGCGACGGCGCTCTACTCCCTGGCGACGAACAGGCCCACGAAGCTTCGCGTGGCCATGACGGGGGAGCTCACCATCACCGGAAAGGTGCTTCCCATCGGCGGGGTGAAGGAAAAGACCATCGCCGCGAAGCGCGCCCGCGTCAGGACCGTCATCTTTCCCTTCGAGAACAAGAAGGACTACGACGAGCTTCCCGCCTATATACGAAAGGGACTCAAGGCACACTTCGTGAACTACTTCGACGAGGTCCTCGACATCGTATACTGATCAATGCCGTCCCCGGAGGGCTTTCCAATGGATAAAAGAAAGATCATCGCCGCCGTGGGAATCGGCATCGTCGCGATAATCGTCATCAACCTCGTCGTGGGAAAGAAGGGCGACGAGGGGTACGTCATAGACCCGAACCGCGACATCAAGCTCAAGGACATCGAGAACTTTCACAAGAACTACGAGTTCGACGACAGCGAGATCAGGGATTACTTCTCGACCGGCGTGATCAACAACTACACCCTCCTCTTCTTCATGTCCATGGACGAGCGTTTCAAGGACTCGAAGAACCTCGAGGAGCACATGGAGAGGGCGCGGGAGTACCTCTACTCGGTGATGTCGCCGGAAGAGGCTGAGCGCCTCCTCGTGGTGTACCGGACCTACATGAACTACCAGGTGAGCCTGGCGGACAAGACCTCCCGGTGGGGCAATCCCGCGACCCCGGAGGAGGCCATCGCCTTCCTCCACCGTCTCCAGGAGTACCGACGCGAGGTCTTCGGCAGGGAGGCCGCCGACGCCCTTTTCGGCGTCAGCGTCAAGGCCCAGGAGTACCCGATACGGAGGAACATGATCGTCGGGGACGGGGACCTCTACGGGGCGGAGAAGGAGAAGCGGCTCAGGGAACTGAACAAGAACATGTGGGCCGAGGAGGCCGAGGCGGTGGAGGCCTACCGGGAGCCCTACGCGCGCTACCAGGAGAAACTGCAGATCTACGGGAAGGACCTGGCGGAGATGCGCTCAGAGGAGGACCGCCAGGAGAAGATCCGCGAATTCCGGGAGGAGCTCTTCACCCCGGAGCAGGTGGCCAGGCTCGACGAGGTGGACCGTATCATCGCCGCTGACCGGAAAAAAGAGGAAACCTACCGGGCGCGGGAGGAACGGGTTACAAACAATCCGAATCTCGACGCCGACGAGCGCGCGGAGAAGATACGTGAGCTCCAGGACGAGATCTTCGGCGAGGAGGCCGACGCCCTGCGGCGCCGCCTTGCCATCGAGAAGGGCCTCGAGGACGTCAAGCGGTGACCGGTCCCCGCGGCGCCGCGGGCCTTCCTACTCTTCCCTTTTAAGGGGCACGATTCCCCCCATCTCGCCCAGGAGATTCACCAGGTCGGATCCCGTGGGCACCACGACCTTGGCGTTGTTCCTGAGCGACTCTTCGACCATCTGAATCTTCCGTAATATCTGGGCGTTGCCCACGAAGTATTTTTCCGCCGCCTCGTTCACCAGCTTGATGGCCTGGGCCTCGCCGTCGGCCTCGAGCACCCGGGCCTGGCGCACCCCCTCGGCGCGCTTGATCTCGGCGCGCTTCTGGCCGTCCGCCGCGGTCTCCGTGGCCGTGGCGAAGTCGATGGCCGCGATCTTCTCGTTCTCGGCCTTGACCACCTTGTTCATGGTCTCCTGGACGTCCTTGGGCGGGTCGATCTCCTTGAGCTCCGTGCGCACCACGTCGATGCCCCAGCTCTCGGTCTCCACGCAGAGCGTCTTGAGCAGTTCCATGTTGATGCTGCTCCGCTCGCTGTTGGCCGACTTCAGGGTCATGGTGCCGATGATGTTGCGGAGGGTCGTCCGGGCCAGGTTCACGATCTGCCATTCGTAGTTGTTGACGTTGTACTGGGAGTTCTTGACGTTCTCCTCGTCCGACTTGACCCTGAAGTAGACCTGGGCGTCGACCCGGGCGTTCAGGTTGTCGTTGGTGATGATCTCCTGGGGCTCCGCGTCCACCATCTGCTCGGTGATGTTGACCCGGTACATCTTCTCGATGACGGGTATGATCCAGTGGAAGCCGGGCTGGGCGAAGCGGACATACTTCCCCAGGCGCTCGATGAGGCCCCGGTGCGTG
>CAZKPR010000028.1:0-25159 GCA_964554685.1 uncultured Leptospirales bacterium
AATTCCTGAGCTACGGCCTGGTCGACCTTGACGGTGAGGGGAGCAAGTTCATGATGGAGCGCGGCGTGGTCGACGACCTGAAGCTCGAGGCCTTCGATCCCTCGCACATCCGTGAACAGGTGGGATTCTCCCGCTACTCCTCGCCTTCGAACCTGCACCCCTACGAGGGCGCCACGGAGCCCCAGCCGAACAAGGGACAGGCCTACACCTGGCTCAAGGCCCCGCGGTACATGGGGAAACCGATGGAGGTGGGCCCCCTGGCGCGCGTTATGGTGGCGTACCTCTCCGGCAACAACGACATCAAGAAGGAACTCCGGGACCTCCTCAAGGTGCCGGACGAGGCCATACCGGGACTCGCGAACTCCGTGCTCGGCAGGCACGCCTCCCGCCTTATCGAGTGCAAGGTGATCTGCGAAAAGGCGAAGGGCTGGCTCGACGAGATCGAGACGGGAGCCGCGCCGAGGTCGCACTACTCGATCCCCGACGAAGGGCAGGGCGAAGGCCTCGTCGAAGCCCCCCGGGGCGCCCTGGGACACTGGATCAAGGTGAAGAACAAGCTCATCGACAACTACCAGTGCGTGGTTCCCACCACCTGGTTCTGCGGACCCCGGGACGATCGGGGCGTCATGGGCCCGGTGGAAGAGGCCCTGATAGGAACGCCGATCCTCGATACCGAGAATCCGATCGAGGCGGCCAGGGTGGTCCGCTCCTTCGACCCCTGCATCGCCTGCGCGGTGCACGTGTCCGAGGGAGACAGGGAGATCGGAAAATTCAGGGTGTGCTGACCTGTGGACCTTATCGCGCAGTGCCCGCGGCTTTTTGACGAGGGGATCATCAACCTTCTTCATCCCGCCGCGGGCCCCCTGCTCGATGGTACGATGAAGGGGTTGACCATGCTGGGCAATCCCTTCTTTTTCATCATCATCCTCGCTCTGCTCTACTGGTGCGTGGACAGGAAAATGGCGGTCCGGCTGGGGATCGTCTTTTTTTTCTCTGTCGCGGTGAACACCGTGGTGAAGGAACTCTTCGACGCGCCGCGTCCCGATCCTGAAAAGCTTATCGAGCCCGTGCGCCGGCTTCTCGATGGCCACGCGCCGGGGAGCCCGGGTTTCCCGAGCGCGCACACCCAGAACGTGACCTCCTTCTGGGGTGGCGCGATCTGCATCACGCGATCACGAGCCGCCTGGTGCGCCGGCGTACCCCTCATGGTCCTGGTACCCTACTCCCGGCTTTACCTGGGCGTGCACTTCCCGGGGGATATCCTGGGGGGGTATCTACTCGCCCTTGTTTCCCTAGCTGTCGCGATCCCGGCGGTGACGCACCTCGGTCGCCCGCGCCGCGCCCTGCCCGGTCTTCCCGCCGCCCTGACGGCCATGGCGATTCCCTGGCTCGTGTACCCGCTGATGCCCGATCTATTCCTTCTCAGGATACTTTCCTTCTGTTCCGGCTGCGCCGCGGGGATATTCCTTTCAGGGGAGACAAACGATTTCGATTCCCGGAACCGTATCCATATACAGGGGATTAAAGCGCTTATCGGGCTGGGAGGGCTCGGGGTGATCATGCTCGCGTTCTCGCCATTGCCGAAGATGGCGCCGCTTCACTACGCGCGCTTTCTGCTCTCGGGGTTCTGGATTACCTGGGTCGCGCCCTGGGTTTTCTCCCGGGTACCATCGCTGGCGCGCGACAGCGATGACCCTCCTTCTATTCCGCCAGCTGGAATGTCGTTTTAAATTCCACCTGGGTACGCGCCGTCATGTCCCGTATGGTTATGGTGGCGTGACAGGTCCCGCCGAGCTCCACGGACCCTATCGGTATCTGGAAATACATGGGCACCGTTTCCTCGAAGGGCGTCGAGCCGTTGATGAGGTTTTTCCTGTCAAGCCCGAGCTGAGGGATGACGAGATCCGCCTGGACAACCACCAGGCCTTCACTGTCGGCCTTCAGCCCCTGCAACTCAAGGTTTATGAATACCGATTCACCGACCTTGAACGTGAGATCTTCCTTCTGCGCCCCGTATTTTTCCAGTGAAACGCTGGTCAGCGCGACCTTTATCTCTGATGAAACGGGAAAAACGGGGGACTCTGCCGGGGCTTCTTTCTTCTCCTGGGCGGGAAGCGAGACGGAGAGGATGAACATCACGATGAAAACGAGGGCCGTTCGTTGCATGACTGTCTCCTTCGGCGGGATTCGCTGTTTCAATTGGTCAGCGCCACACCTTACATGGCGCGAAGATAAATAGCAACTATTTTTCCGTTCACAACCAGGGTCATTCTTGACATATAAAGCGCCTCGGGCCATTATCACTCACCGCCCCTGCGAGGTGATTCCAGGGAAGCAAAGTACCGCGGCGGCGGACCAGGTAAATCGAGAAATGACGAAAAAACGCGGTGTCCCCATACCGTCGTAAGATGAATGCTACGAGCTTATGCGTTCCTCCGGCATGCTGGAGAACATCTACCGGCACTCCGTCCAGGTTATGAAAGTTTCGATGGCCCTCGTGGGGGCACTCAGGGAACCCGCGTTGATCGACGCGGACCTCGTGCGGTCAGGGGCCCTTCTCCACGACATCGCCAAGACCAGGACGATCAACACGGGCGAGATGAGGCACGATCTTATCGGTGGGAGAATCATGCGCGACCTGGGATACGACGACGTGGCGCGGATAGTGGAATCCCACGTGTTCTTCGATGGATTCGAGCCCCGGGGGCCCCTCGAGGAGCGGGAGATCGTCTTTTACGCGGACAAGCGGGTGATGCACGACATGATCGTGTCTCTCGATGATCGGGTCGACGATCTCGTGAAACGGTACGGCTCCACGGAAAGGATCGTCAACCTGATCATCGAGAACAAGCAGTTTGTCCTGGACCTGGAGCGCAAGCTGCAGGCCCACCTTGCCGCCGCCATCGAGGAAATCCTGTCGGGACTGCAATGAACGCCTGCATACTTGACTGCTACGTCGACGAACCGGCATGTTTCGGCGTGCCGCCCTTCGTGTCGCCCTACCCGCGCTACATCTTCGGCGCACTGGTCGACGCCGGCGTAGATGAAGCCCGCATCGATTATCTCACCATCGACGATATCAGGGGCCGGGACTACCGCATCCCGGCACAGCGCGACATAGTGTACCTCGTGGGAGGCGCCGTGGTACCGGGGAGGTACCTGGGCGCCCGCATAGGGAGCGCCCCGGAGATATCCCGCATCATCGAATTTAATCCCGCGCATCAGTTCGCCGTCGGCGGCCTTATCAGCCGGCTCCTCGAGCCGGCCCGCAACGCCATGCGAGTACGACACGACATCGAGAAATACGCCCATGGCCTCGCTCTGGGGGCGCCCCTGGATGCGCGGCGCACGACGGGTGAAATCGCCCGCTGGGCTCCCCTCGGCGCCCCCGTGGTGAATGCGCACCCCCGTCATCCGGACCTGATCTGTGAGATAGAGACCTACCGGGGCTGCCCCCGGCAGAGCCACTGTTCCTTCTGCTCCGAGGGGCTCATGGGGGCGGTTGAATATCGCGGGGCGGATGAAATCCTCTCCGAGATCGACGCGCTTGCCGCGCGGGGCATCCGCCGATTCAGGCTCGGTCGCCAGGCGGACATTCTCCAGTATGGATCCGAGTGCGCCGAATACCGCAACGGCTTCCCGCGGCCGTCGCCCCGCGGCATCGCGCCCCTTCTCGCGGCCCTCAGGGAAAGGATACGCCGCGGTGTCATTGACGTCCTGAACATCGACAACGCCAATCCCGGCACCATCGCCGCGTTCCCCGGAGAATCCGCCCTGATCCTGGAGGACCTGGCCGAAACCGTCACGCCGGGTGACACCATGGCGCTGGGGATCGAGACTTTCGACGACGCCCTCCTGCCGGGAAACAATCTCAAGGTCACGGCGCGTGAGGCGATCAGGGTGATCGAGACGATTAACGAGATCGGGGGGCGGCGGCGCAACGGAATCCCCGCCCTCCTGCCGGGGGTGAACCTGCTCCATGGACTTTCGGGAGAGAGGATGGAAACCTTCGAGATCAACTACCGGCATCTCGCGGAGATTCTTGAACGGGGTCTCCTGGTCAAAAGGATCAACATCAGGAGGATCGTTCCCTTCCCGGGCACCCTTCTCTTCGAGAACAGGACGCCCGAAAGGAAAAAGATCGAAAACCGGTTCCTCTTCTACAGGGAAAAAATCAGGTCCGATATCGAGGGGCCCATGCTGGGATCGCTCTATCCCCCCGGCACCGTCATCGAAGGATGCCAGGTCCTCGAAGAGGATGAACGGCGCTCCTACGGGAAACAGATCGCGAGCTATTCGATTACCGCGAGATTCCCCATGGGCCTTCCCCGCATGAAATTCGTCGACGCCCTGGTGCTGGGCCACCGGGAGAGATCCCTTGTGGCGCTCCCACTACCCGTTTCGCTGAATGGGCTCCCCGCGGGGGCACTCGGATCGATACCGGGAATAGGCAGGAAGAGGGCCGCGGAGATCGTTCTCCGCCGACCCTTCAGGTCGCTGTCGGAGGCGGAGCCGTTACTGGAGGGAGTTCCCCCTGCCGTCAGGGAACGGATCGGCCTGTAGGCATGATCAAAATTTCTTCCTTTCCCGATCGTGGCTCAGCCGGTTCATGATATAGAGCGCGGCATAGGCCCCGATGAACCCTGCGATCATGTTCACCCCGATCCCCCTGGACAGAAACTCGAGGATCATCACGGAAAGATCGTAGAAAAGATAATCAAGGATATACCCGCCGATGATGGCCCCGATGAAGCCCACCACGAGACCGCCGATATACCCGCCGAAGAGGTCCCTTTTCCTCAGGTGGTAATATATGAACGAGACGATGGCCCCCAGCCCGAGGAAAATGGCGATGGCCTTTACCACGTTCAGCAAGTCTCTCAGTCCCTCAAGCATAATCTCACCTCGTTTCGTTTTGTGCCGGCCCGACAACGTTCGTAATTCTGATACCGCCATCGGCCTTTTGTTTCAAAAATCACGATCCCCTTCTCCGTCTTCGACGAGCCCCCGGGCGTGGAAAAAAATCTCACCCTTGCCCGCGCGCAGGACAACGGGCTCATCACCCGTGAAATCGACCACCGTCGATGGCTCCGACTCCCTGGGCCCCGCATCGATGACCAGGTCGACCTCGTTGCGGTATATCTTCTCCAGGTCCCTGGGCTCCACGATGTAGTCACCCCCCGCGGTATTGACGCTCGCGGAGATTATGGGCCTGCCCAGGGTTCGCACAAGCTCAAGCGCAATTTTATTGTCAGGGATCCTCACGCCGATCGTCTTCTGGTTGGTGATGGCGACCCTGGGCACGAGCTTCGTTGCCCTGAAAATCAGGGTGTAGGGTCCCGGGAAGGCCTTCTTCATCACCCTGAAGGCAGGGTCGGATATGTTCCGTACGTATTCACTGATACCCGATATATCGCTGAAAATGAAGCTCAGGGGCTTGTTGCGCCCGATCCTCTTTATCCAGTAGATTTTCTCTATGGCGCGCTTGTCGTTGATATCGCAGCCATACGCATAGACCGTATCGGTCGGATAGATGATGACCCCACCCTGGCGCAGGACCTCAACCGCCTTGTCAATGAGCCTCTTCTGGGGATTGTCTTCGTTGATGACAAAAATCATGGCGTAATGATTAGACCTCGAATGTTATTCGTGAAACGGCGGCCCGCGCGGTGCCCCGTCACTTTCTATTATCGTATGAAGGCGCCAAAAGAATGATAGAGGCGGCGAAAAAGCCCGTGACGCAATGCACGATCAATCCGAGGACCGTCGTTTCGCCGGTCTGCCGCTCGGCGGCGGGAACGGCGCCGCAACAGAAAAAAAAAAGGCTTTCACATGAGTGCACGCTGCAAAAGCCTTCAACCTGGTAAATGATTTGATAGGAGTGTATCAATAATCACTATATTGGTCGGATGGGATCCGAATTTACTTGATACAATTTTTCAGTTACTAATAAAAAAACGCTTCGTCCCGAACCGCAATCCATACAGTCCAACGGTGACGGGAATGGCTAAAAATTGCTTGCCACGGGCCCTGCGAAAGTGTCTGCTGCAACGAACGGAGGCTCTGCATGAAAAAGATACTGATCATACTGCTTGTTCCCGCGGCCCTCTGCTGTGGCGGCGTTCCTAAAATCGAGTTTGCCAGCCTTACCCATAACTTCGAAAAACAGGCGCAGAACACGCAGCTGATGCATCACTTCACATTCAGGAATACCGGCACCGGAACCCTGGTCATCGAAAAAATCGAGTCCGGTTGAGGGTGCACGGCCGCCCTCCCCTCAGGGAGGGAAATCCCCGCCGGAGGCGAGGGATATATTGAAATTACGCTGAGCACCGGATCGCACGGGGGAATAATCAGCAAATCAATTCTGGTTCACACGAACGACCCCGAACGGAGGACCGTCCGCCTGAGGGTGACGGCGGAGGTTGAATGAGCCGATGGGCGGTTACCTGAAAGAGCTTCGCGTTTCACCGGGCCATCCCCTTCCCCTGGGGGCCCGGCATACCGGCCAGGGTATACAGTTCTCCATTTTCAGCAGGCATGCAGAGGGGGTCATACTCGTTCTCTTCCGGTCCGATGATCCCGGCGGGGAATTCCGCGAGGTATCTCTTGACCCCGATGTTCACCGCACGGGCGACATCTGGCATATCCATATTGACGGCCTCCCGGAGGGCCAGCTTTACGGATACCGCATCGAAGGCCCCTACGACCCCGCCGCGGGGCACCGTTACAACGCCGGCATGCTCCTTCTCGATCCCCACGCGCGGGCCCTGACAGGCGCGCGGCGATGGGACCTCTCCAGGGCCCTCGGGTATGATCCCGACCATGATGACCAGGACGGCGGCCCGTCGCATGCAGACAGCGCCCCCTTCATGCCGCGCTGCATCGCCGAGCCCGTCACGACGATCATCGCGGGAAAACGCCCCCGCATCGACGAGAGGGACCACGTGATCTACGAGCTTCACGTTCGCGGCTTCACGATCCATGAATCCTCGGGGGTCTCCCATCCCGGCACCTTCAAGGGGCTCGTCGATACCATCCCTTACCTCAAGGAGCTCGGCGTCAACGCAGTGGAGCTGATGCCGGTCCAGGAATTCGACGAGGAGGAGAACACCAACACAAATCCCGTGACGGGAGAGAGGCTGAAGAATTTCTGGGGATACAGCACCATCGCCTTCTTCGCCCCGAAGGGTTCCTATTCATCCTCGGGATGCATGGGCGAGCAGGTGGAGGAGTTCCGTTCCATGGTGAGGGCGTTCCACGACGCGGGCATCGAAGTGATCCTCGACGTGGTCTTCAACCACACGGCCGAGGGCGATGAAACGGGCCCGACCCTTTCATTCCGTGGAATAGACAACTCGATCTACTACATGCTCCGGGAAGACAGGCGGCGCTACATGAATTTTTCCGGATGCGGAAACACCTTCAACTGCAATCACCCCCTGGTGCGCGATTTCATCCTCGAAGCCCTCAGGTACTGGGTCATCGAGATGAACGTTGACGGATTCAGGTTCGACCTCGCGTCGATACTTGGGCGGGACCAGGAGGGGAACATCATGAGCAACCCCCCCCTGATAGAAAAAATCGGCGAGGACCCGATCCTCCGCAGCGCCAAGATCATCGCCGAGGCGTGGGACGCCGCCGGCGCCTACCAGGTGGGTGCCTTCCCGGGACGCTGGGCGGAATGGAACGGCAAGTACCGCGACGACGTGCGAAGGTTCTGGCGCGGCGACCGGGAGAGCGCCGGCTCCTTCGCCACCCGCGTATCCGGGAGCTCCGACCTCTACGGGAACTCCCCCAAGGGCCCTCTCCAGAGCATCAACTTCGTCACCTGCCATGACGGGTTCACCCTTAACGACCTGGTGAGCTACCGGGAAAAGAGGAACATGGAAAACGGCGAGAACAACCTCGACGGCGAGACGCACAACCTCGAATGCGCGTTCGGTCCCGACGGGCCTGACGAATCACCGGAGGTGACGAGGATACGGGAGCGCCTGATCAAAAATTTCATCGCGACCCTCTTCCTTTCGCAGGGCATTCCTATGCTTCTCGGAGGTGACGAGTTCAGGAGGACCCAGAAGGGCAACAACAACGCCTATTGCCAGGACAACGAAGTCTCATGGGTCGACTGGCGTCTCAGGGAACGGAATGAAGGCCTCGTGCGATTTACGCGGGAGATGATACGCTTCAGGAAGGCGCACCCCCTCCTGAGGAGGGGGGAATTCTTCACCGGCACCACCCACGGGGGCATCGAAGGGCCCGATCTCACCTGGTACGGACCCGACCGGGGAGCCCCTCTCTGGGGGGCCGATTGCCACTCCGTGGCAATGCTGATCAACGGCCGGTATGCCGGGCTTTCCAACGGCAGGAACGATGATGATATCTTCTGCATATTCAACGCCTCGTGGAAGGCGGAAACCTTCTCGCTTCCCGATGCTCCGTCTGGCGGTCAATGGAGGAGGGTTGTGGACACGTCACGGGAATCCCCCGGAGACATATCCGATACGGGAGGGGAACCCGAGCTGTGCGAAGGAAGTTTCACCGCGGCGCCCAGGAGCGTCGTGGTGTGCATCGCGCCGTCATGTCAATGAGGGGCCCAAGCCCCCGGTTTACACGGTGGCTTTCTGGTTCAGTTCCTCGACAAGCTTCTGGATCATGGCGTCATCCATGCCGTGGGCCCTGGCGCCCTGCTCGATGGTCTCGCTCACCGCGATGTGACACCCGATGCAATGAAGCCCGTGCCCGCTCAGGATCGGCCCCGCCTTGGGATAGGCCCTGAGGAGATCGCCGAAATTCATGTCTTTATTGATTTTTTGCTCTGCCATTTCATTCTACCTTCCCGTTTTGTTCCTGGTTTTATAAGAAACCTGGCGGTCCCATGTCCACCTTTTTTTTAACCCTGAAGGGATTTTATCCAGTCGTCTTTGATCTTTATGTCGAATACTATAAGTGCGGGGTTCCGTAGTCGTGATGACGTGAAATTACATTTTTTCTTGCAAAAACCGGGGCAGGCACTACTTTGTAGGTACGGAAACCGGGATAATCCTAACCATGAACATCATACTGATAATCATTCTTCTCGTCATCATCCTGATCCTGATCTGGGCGCTCCTTGGTGGAAAAAGCGACATCATGGAAAGCACGGATGAAGGGTCGAGGGACCAGGACGCGACCTTCCGGCGGCGCGCCACGGACAAGGAGATCGAGAAGCAGTACCCGGAGGAGGAGCTTCATCCCCGCAGGCGGAAAACCGACGCGGCCGATGAGTTCATCCCCGACGAGCCGGATGCGCCCTTCAAGCTCCCCTACCTGGCAGATGAAATCATTCCGGCCACCTCCCGTTTCAGGATCTACCGGCGGACCCTCCTGAACTCGGAAATATACGCCGGGAAGGGTGACCACGCCACGGCGATATCACTCTACGAGGGAGTGCGTTCCCGCATCCAGGACGTTGACACCCGCTTTAAAATCGACGCCAACATCGAGTACCTGAAGCACGCCAAGAAAAAACGCGAGGAACAGGCCAGGCAGAAGGAAGAGCGTGCCAAGCGCGGGGAAACGGATATTGCCGGCGCGGGGAATGAGATCAAGATAACCCTGGGCGGCAGCCTCCCGGGGGCGATCAACATAGACTCCCTGCCTGAAAACATCAACATTGGCCTGGTGGACGCCGCGCGGAATCTTGACGTGGACACTATCGTCGACAGGGTCACCCGTCGGGTGAAAGGCGAACTCGACGAGGTAAAGGGGGAGATGGAGAGCCTGAAACGCACATCCCCCCCGGGGAGCGGTGGTCCGGAGACGGCGGGAGCCGCCCTTCCCCCCCGCGAACCCATTCCCGCCTCCGCGGGCACATCGGTTGACTCGGAGATGGCGGAAATCGGCAGGGGGATTCGAGACCTCGGCAGGGCGATATCGGATATGACCGCGGCCCAGGCGGCCCGTGACGCAGCGGGGCCCTCGCTGCCCGCGGCGAAGTTAGATTCCAGGGGCGGGGATCTTGAGGAAATGCTGCGCCGCAAGGCGCCGGATCCCTCCCCGGTCAGGGCGCCGGACCACTCGTCGAGGGAGGATATCACCCGCACCACGAAGGAGGGCGATGAAGGCGACGATTTTGAACTCCTCAGCGAGTACGGCAAGGAGCGCGACGGCGATGAGCTGACCGACGAAGAGATTTTTGAAAAGATACTCCTGGAAGACGCGAAGGGCAGGACGAAACAGGAATTCGAGATCCTCGGCGAGAAGAAAGACCGCTCCGATGAGTACGTCATCGCCGGAGGGGAAACTGACAGCAGGAGGCAGGAGGAGGAATCCTTCTACCGGAAGCTCCTCTCGACGACGAAACGGAAGCAGAAGGAGCTCCCCATCCTGAAGGTGAGCTACGATTTCACCAAGCTCCCCGACGAGATCGGCCTTTCAAGGGAAAAAAACATCATAGAGTACGCTTTCTACAAGTACAAGCCCATGCTGGAAAAGGCGAATGATTTCATCAAGAAAAGGAAAGTCCGCGACGCGATAAACTATTACAAGGTGGTCATGTCCCAGAACATTCCGCCCGAGTTTAAATCGATGATCCGCAGAAACCTCGACGACCTGAACGAATACCTCGGCAAGTACCTGGCGGGCGACTAGGGGACGCCGCCCTCCCCGGTCGTCACACCACCTCCCGCTCCTGGAACCTCGCGAACCACTGCATCTCGGATTCGGTAAAACCGTTCACGATTTCCAAATCGTTGTAGTAGTCTTTCAGTATCTTGAGATGGAGTATCTCCTCTTCCTCCTCGCCGATATCTGAGTGGTTCATCGCCACAACGGCGTCATAGGCCCCGTCCACCCACTCGAAGAAGGAGGGATCCTTTTCCGAGAAGATGACCCATGCGGCCACCATGTCGAAGCGAAGCGTATCCACGGCGCGGTTGAATTCCTCGTCGGGAAGCACGAGGAGGGACGTTGCCATTTCCGTTTGAAAATAATCCCCCCAGGTGACGACATCGGGACGCGCCCCGTAGCGGCCTTCGAGCTCCCGTGCAGCCGCATCCCCGATGTACTCACTGCCGGCGATGCGGTCGATGAAGCCCTTGACATAGATAAGGGCGTTTACCCTCCCCATGCTGAGAGTGCCGTCGCTGACGAGGGGAAGTATCGATCGGTTGAGAAGTTCCTGCATGGCCATTACCCCGTTTTCCGGTTTGTTCTCCCTACTATCATCGACATAAGGGGCTCGTTGTCCCAAATATTTATTTCTTCCTTCCGGTTGATGAAACGAATTCCTGCTTGATTTTTTCGGCGCATTTTTCAAACTTACTACAATCGAGAATATGATCAGGCGTAGTACCCGTGGCCCCGGTTCCGCGCAGACATGTCGAACAACTCCGCGTGGCACGCCGGGCCGTCGCGTACTACGGACCCCGGTATTGTCGCTGATAGCAGAAAACCGGGAGGGCAAGCGGACGCGGAGCCCGCGAAGGGAGAAACCCGCCATATGGCAACAAGTCCCGACATCGTCAAAAGCATCAGGGCCCTCGAGGTCAAATTCCACAAGTATAACGACATCCGCCTCAACAATCTGAAACGATCCCTTTCGGAGCAGGAGCTGATCTACCTCCTGGAATTCATACCCTACCTGCTGAGCGTCAACATCCCTGAGCTTCCCGGCTACGTTGCTTCCGAGAAAACCCCCTTCGGGGTCTTTGAATACGGGGCCTCCCAGAAACTCCTCGACTTCATTGCCAAGCGCTTCGGCGGGCTCGAGGCGCCCAGGGGAAAGGCCACGAGGCCCTTCATTCAGATGATAGCCCTGATCGGCAGCTGCGGCACCATCGCCTACACCAGGCAGTCGGACTTCGATTTCTGGTTATGCTACAAGGAGGACGGCTTCGACCGCGACGCAATCCAGCAGTTCCGTCTCAAGTTGAGGGGCATCGAAAACTGGATCTTCGAAAACCTGAACATGGAGATTCACTTCTACCTGAACGAAATCGGGCGCGTGAAGGACAACATCTTCGCCGACGACAAGGAACAGCTCTCGGGATCGTCGATCGGAGAACTCCTGAAGGAGGAATTCCTCCGGAGCTCCATCATCATCACCGGCAAGATCCCCTTCTGGTGGGTCACGCCGGTCAATTCCGATAACGAAACCTACGAGGCCTGGCTGGCCGCCGCGATGCAGGCCGGCCTTGCCAACGTTTTCATCGACCTCGGAAACATTTTCAGCATCCGCCAGGAGGATTTCCTGGCGGCGGGACTCTTCCAGATCCTCAAGTCCCTTGGCAACCCCTTTAAGTCGATCATGAAACTGGGGCTCCTGGAGCGCTACATCAGCAACCACATGGAGAACCCCTTCATCTGCAACATCATCAAGTCGAACATCCACGACGACCGCCTGGGTCACAACGAGATCGATGCCTACCTGATAATGTTCGACACGGTGTACGACTATTTCAGCTCCATCATCAAGGACAAGGACGCCCTGGAGGTGCTCAAGACATCCTTCTACCTGAAGGTTGAGCCGATGCTCTCCCGGCACCTTTCTCGGCCCCATGGCGGGTATGAGGCCGAGAAAACGCGCATCATGCTCGACTACGTCAAGAAATGGAACTGGTCCGGCTCCAAGATCAAGGAGATGGACAATTTCAACAACTGGAGCATCGAGCCGGTAAGCAAGCTCCTGAACAACGCGAAGAAATTCGTTCTCCAGGAGTACCGGCGCATTCTGGGATTCATCGAAACACAGAAGGTGAAGCACCGGTTCACCGACGAGGAGATCAAGGCCATCAGCAGGAAGATATCCTCGCATTTCCTCGTCGCCGACAACAAGATCGACAACACGCTGAGCTTCAAGAACTACCCGCCCGAAAAGCTCCTGAAGATCGAGTACATGCGGGACAAGAAGGGAAACGAAACATGGTTCCTCTCGAAGCGCCTCATCGTTGACAACACGCCCAATATCGTCATTCTCCACAAGGACAAGACGCTCCTGGGCCTCTCCGTCTGGGTGAGCATGAACGGCCTCTTCAAGAAGGACTACACCCGGCTGGAGATCGATACGGGACTCCACAGCCTGGAGACGAACTTCCTTCGCGAGCTCATTTCCGACATCTCGACGAATTTCATGTTCAAGAAGATCAACGCCTTCCAGGAGGATTACCTGAGGGACCCCTACCCCGTCATAAGCTACATCATCTTCAACCTCTACTCGAAATACTCCCGGAAGATCGACGAGATATTCCTCCTCTACCACGACAGCTGGGGCTCCACCAAGTTCGAGGTGTTCAACCGGGAAATGGACCTCCTCCAGGTGCTGGTACGAATCCTTAACGGGGGCATGGTCACGAGGGCGGATTTTGACGGGGCGCTGAACGTGGTGTCATCCTCTCCCTTCAGTTCCACCAAGGATTTCATGCGTCTCAAGGGCTTCATCCGCGACATCTACGGGTTCTTCATCGAGGGAGAACGGAAGGCGAAAAAAAGCTACGTCACCATGATGGGAAACCAGCATATCGTGATCTACACGAAGCATTCAGCGGGGAGCACGCTGGTGGACAGCCTCATCTGCGAATCGGAGATGAAAATGCTCTACAGCCTCTCCTTCAACTACGGCATCAGGAGCGAGATACGGGTCGATCCCTCCATCAAGGAACTCCAGTTCCTGAAGACGATCGTGGAGAGCCACGTTCCCGGCACCATCCAGATATTCTTCGACAACGACAGGAAGTACAGCTACTTCTACGTCCTCGACGAGGGGGGGTCCCTCTACTTTTTCCGCAAGCCCGCGGAAGACCTCTTCGATTACCTTACCAGGCTCTACCTCTTCGCGACCGACGTGACATCACGGGTGCTGCACCAGAACCAGAACTCGCTCCTCCGTAAGCATGATAGCCCCGTGGGGATATTCCAGCTGAAGAAGGACCTCTACATGAACTACACCGTGCACCGCGTCGACCCCGAGCACTCGATGCGCATGGTGGAACTCCAGAAGAGCATCACTCCCCTCCTCCTCTCCGTGACGATCGACGCGAAGAAAGAAGTCCAGTACCGCGTGACCCTCCCGGACGGCCGCCTTTCGAACCCCTTCTCCAGGGCCACCATCGGCAGCATAGCCGGCCAGCTCGTCGGGACAGGTCCGGACGGCAAGGAATACCGCCCCTTCGTGACGTCAATAGACCTCTCCAGCCTGAAGCACGCCTTCTTCCAGCACTTCACCTCCTACGCGTTCTACGAGAAGATCCGCGCCGAGCTGATGCTCGAAGGCGCGCAGAAAATCGCGGGAAAACGCCAGTAGCACCGCCGGGCGGCCAGGGGCTTACATGTAATTCCGTTTCTGCTCTCTCACCGTGGACCGGGGATGGCGTCCGTAGTGATGTCCGGGCCAGACGACCGTATCGTCCGGGAGCTTCAGGATCCTGTTCCGTATCGAGTCCATGATCTTCTTCATCGAACCGTCGGGAAGGTCCGTGCGTCCCATTCCCTCGGTGAAGAGGGTGTCCCCCGTGAAGACATGGCCAGGGGCATAGAGGCATATGCTCCCCTCGGAGTGTCCCGGCGTGTGGATCACCCTGAGATTCGCGCTTCCGAATTCGATCACGTCCCCGTCGGCGAGCTCCCCTTCGGGCTTCGGCGAGGTCTTCCCCCCCATGGTGCGTGAAAAGAAGCGGCTGGTGAGGCTCCCGAGCTTCGGGATGTCCGCCCCGTGTATCAGGAGGGGCGCCCCGGTCCGCTTCATGGCCTCCTCGTTCCCCGAGGTGTGGTCGAAGTGCCCGTGGGTGTTGATGATATATTTGATTTTCACGCCGTGCCCATCCACCGCGGCGAAGACGCGGTCAAGCTCCCCGGCGGGGTCGATGAGGACCCCCTCGCCGCCCTCGCGGTCGGCCACGAGGTAGCAGAAGACCGCCATGCCGGTCACCAGTATCTGTTCGATTATCATTGCATTCTCCTTTTCGCTCATTTCGTGAACGGATTCATTTCCACGAGGCGATGATCAGCCGTTCCTCCGTGCCGGGCCAGGACCAGAGGCCCCCTGAGCTGACAACCCGCATCGATTCGAGACAGCGGAAAAATTCCCCGTCTGCCGATGAGCCGGGGCTTCCGATAAAAATCAGCATCCTCCCCCCGGCCTCCCTGTGACGGACGAGGGCCTCCCGCGCCATGGGGCTCCCCGGCGGCGGCCAGCAGAGGAAGAGGGCCCGGTCCGGGTGGGCCGCCGCCATCTCGGTACCCCCGGGAACGACGGCGGACCAGGTATCCTCGAACCAGGGATTGGCCTCGCGCCACTCCCAGAGGGGCTCCTCACCGGGGGGCCGGAGGTCACAGGCCAGCACGTCCGCCCCGGCGTCGCGCAGGCACATGGCCCAGTAGCCGGTCCCCGCGCCGATCTCAACGATGGGTGAATGGCGCGCGATCTCGTCTATGATATCGATCGTGGGGACCGCGAAGGCGTAGCGGGATATGAAATCGGACCGCCGCTCCATGAGAAGCCCCAGGAGCTCCTCACTTCCCCGGGCACCCGAGTCCTCCACCAGGGAGAGGAGCTCATCGAGGTAGGGATTCCGGATCTTCCCGTCCTCCGGGCGCGGAACGTAGCGGCTGATGTCGCGCATATCGTCCGGCACCACGCCCATCCCGTCCACGGGATGGGGGATCACGCAGAGACCGCCGGAGGCAAGGCGTTCCGGCACCGAGACGACCGCCTCCTTCCGCGCTCTCGTCATTCCCTTGACGAGGGCCTCTACCCTCAGGGCGGCGCCCCGCCCCCCGAGGACGCGCCAGGCCGCGGCGACGCGCCGGGGCCTGAAGCTCCTGGTGTATTTCGACCGCGCCGATCCACTTCGATGCGCATCGAAGCGACGCGCCACGTCGTCGGTGACGCCGGTGTAGTAGGAGCCGTTTTCGCACTCGAGGATATAGACGAACCAGGGCGAGGCCATGGCGGCGCCGGAATCCCTGGCCGATCCGCTCCGGGCCATGGCGCCTAGCGCTTCCCTTTCTTCTTCGGCTTCGCTTTCGCCTTCGCCTTTGACCCGGTGGTTTCATGCCTGCTCTCGAAGAGCCACCCGGGATACACGGGCTCGGCGTCGGCGACCTTCCGCGCAAGCATGAAGATGTTGCTCCCCCTGTTCCGCGTGGTGAGGAGCTGCATGAGGCCGCGGAAGCGCTTGATGGTTAGGCCCCTGACGTTGATCGCGCCGGTCACCTTCGTGTAGAGCCTTTCGACGCGGAAGCCCAGTGCCTCCACGAGCTCGCGGAGCTCCGCCGGGGTATATTCCCGGTTGTGGCGGCCGTAGGGGCCGTAGCCGGAATAGTGGTCATGGACGTTCTTCCCCATGATCAGCTTGCGCAGGTTGTCGTGCCTGAGGACGTTCGGCGAGGTGATGACCACGTGCCCGCCGTCCCGGAGGATCCGGTTGATCTGGACCAGGGGATGGACAGGGTCCATGGTCAGGTGCTCGATGATCTCGCAGAAGAGGACCAGGTCGAAGGAGCCGTCCCTGTAGGGAAAGCGCTCCCGCTCGACGTTAAAATGGCCGAATCGGAACCTGTGGGTCTCGCCGAACTGCCCGCTCGTGAGGACCTCGGTATCCTTCGCCGGGCGCCTGTCGCCGAAGAAATTGGCGAACTCCAGGCGGCACCCGTACTTCCTCAGCATCAGGAGGCTCATGAAATAGGGGTTGGCCCCGAGCTCAAGGACGCGGCTCTTTTCGTTTATTCCCTCGGGAAACACCTCAAGGGTTTTCAGGAAACGGTCCAGGGACACGTTCAGGTAATTGCTCCGTTCGTCGGCGTTGAAGTTCGCCAGCTCGAAACTTCCCAGGTACTCCATCAGGGAGTCGATTTCCTTCTTCCTGTATCCCATTTTCCACGCCCCTTTCCGTTTTCGCTGAACCGCGGCGGCATTTTTCCCGGGAAGGAAACCAGCAGGCCGCGCACAGTAAGCAGTGCAGGATGAAATCATTGTTTTGGCAAGTTATTTTTGCGATGAAGGGGGCGGGATCAGAGACGGGCCCGCCACGCCTCCAGGGCGGGACGCGGGTTGCCGTTTTCGTCATAGAGGCCCGTGTCGCGCCAGGCCTTGAGTATGTTCTCCGGTGAGCCCATCCATACCCAGAGGGCGTCATAGTCTTTCACCAGGAAGTAGACCACGAAGCGCATCCCCAGCCTGTCGGCCTCTGTGAGGAGGCGGTCAACGTAATCGCGCTGTTTCCCCTGCGTGCCGCTGGCCAGGTAGGTGGGGTAATCGGACATGGTGAGGGTCTCCGCCAGGAAACTCGTCTCGGTGATGCAGGAAGGCTTGTCGCTCATGGAGAAGAGTTCTTCAAACATGTCGTCCGGGACCGCAAGGTCCGGGATGATGGCGCTCAGGTGCGGATGAAGGGAGATGGCTAAGTAATCGGTATAATCGATGACATCCGCCAGGGCGGCCATCTGGTCCGCGTGGTCGACGGCGGTGTAGCCATCCAGGAGGTCCACGCCCGTGAGGGTCGCCATGACCGGAAGGTTCGGGTACTCCGCCTTGAGTGCCGCGTACACGTGCCGGTGAAGTTCGAGATACGCGGTCCAGGCCGCCGGGGTGTTGTGTTTGAGCAGATTCACCTCGATGCCGAAGGCCAGGTAGTCGGGATCGAAATAGTCGACGACGCGCCGGCAGTAGTTCAGGTAAGCGGCCTTCACGTTGTCATGGTTGAATTCATTGGCCGCGGCGTAGCCGTCCCAGGGGGGCGCGAGGGGCTCGTTGTCCTTGACCGCGGTCCAGGCCGGGGCCATGCCAGTGCGGTCGCTGTTCAAAGGCGTCACCGCCACGTAGACCTTATGGCCCGCCGGGGTGTGGGTTCTGCGATAGTCCCAGTCGAACTGGATGTTCGCGGGATAGGGGTCGCCGCCCAGGGACTCGTCCCAGGGTATGCCGTTGTCGAAGTGATGGGCCACCAGGTCGGCGTTCCCGCCGATGGCGTCGTAGATGAATTCCATGGCGGGGAAGCTTCCCGCCTCGCTCGGGAAGGGGGTGAACCCCATATGGTAGGGTCTGCCGCCGAGGGCGGCCAGCAGCCAGAAATTGTTATCCTCTTCGTTCGTGCACGACGGCATAATGCCAAGCGAAGCGACAAGTAGCGCGATGTAAATATTCGTTTTTTTCATTGTACCGACTCCAGAGGGTAATCCGGGTGAAACTACAAAAAAATTCGGGAAGAGGCAAATATTTTCCCACTAAATCATGTAAAATTTATAATCCGGCAATATTTTCATGGGAACGCCTGGCAAGGTTTATTGTGCTGCGTGGCGACCCTTTTTCATCTTGCGTAAACCCGCACCAATAGACAATAGTGACTGCATGACTGTCGATTCCCGGATAGCCAACCCAGATCGATATGTTGAGGCGGAACTGATCTCCCGGCAGAACCGGTTCGTCGCGTCGGTGCGGCTCCGGGGCCGCGCCCTCCGCGTCCACGTGCCCAACACCGGCCGCCTCTCTGAGCTCGCCCTGCCGGGGAGCCGGGTGCTCCTGGCACCCTCGCCGGGGAAGTATCCCTTCAGGATCGAGTATATCTTCTTCCGCGGCCATCCCGTGATGATCAACTCCACGCGGAGTAACGCCCTCTTCCGGGAGCTTCTCGAGAACCGGCGCGTTCCCGGCCTGGAGGAGTACCGCCTTGTAAAGCGGGAGCCCGCTTACGGGAGGCACCGCTTCGACTTCCTCCTGGCGGGGCCCGATGACGTTATGCGCCCCCTGGAGCTAAAATCGTGCACCCTGGCCCACGGGGGCGTGGCCTCCTTCCCCGACGCCGTGAGCGACCGGGCGGCGCGCCACGTTGAGCTCCTGGCGGAGCACCGGGGAATCCTGGTCTTCTTCCTTCTCCACGAGGGAATTCGCCGCTTCGTGCCGAACTACCACACCGACTTCGCCTTCTACCGCGCCCTGAAGGGGTCCTTCGACTCAGTCACGGTCCTTGCCCTCTCCGTGGAATACGACGACAATCTCTCGATTAAAAGGCTCCTGCCCGTGCCGATAACACTACCCGACGTGGAGCCGAAAGGATCATACATCCTGGTCTACCGGAACACGCGACGCCGGCGCATCAACGTGGGTGCCCTGGGGACCATCGCCTTCGACGCGGGGTACTACCTCTACTGCGGAAGCGGCATGGGGGACCTCTTCGCGCGGATCGAAAGGCACCGGCGAAAAAGCTCCGTTCGGCACTGGCATGTCGACTACCTGAAGGACGGGATGACGATGACCGCGCACCTTCCCTTCGCGGGCGGCCGGCCGGGCGAGTGCGGACTCGCGGCGGGTCTCGCCGCCCTGGGGGGGAAACCGGTACCTGGTTTCGGATCGAGCGACTGCCGCTGCGGGAGCCACCTCTTGCACTTCAGCGAGAACCCCATGGAGCGGGATCGCTTCTGGGACTTCATCGGCGACGCGCGCTTCGGCGCCTACCGGGAGCGCTCCTAGATGCCGCGGTCGAAGCGGTTCATGAAGGCGAGGAACCCCGCGCGGCTCCCGCTGATTTTCAGGCCGCCGGAGGTGATGGCGGCCAAGGGGCCCTCTATCTTCATGGCGACCCGTCGGTAGGCCATGCCGTCAGCCGTGACCGTGGCAAGGGGCGCCGGCGTGCCTGGCAGCGCCTTGCCGGCCGCCACCTCGGCCACGCCGCGCCGCACGGTGACCGTGAAGGTCTTCTTCTCGCCGGGAAAATCGAAGCGCACGGACTCATGGACATCCATGGCCTTCTCCGGGATAAGCTTCGACGCCATGATGGCGAAGATCATCTCCATGGGCACCCGGCGCACCAGGTCGTCCCCCACGGCCGGCGCCGCGGGGTCCTTCACCCCATCCCCTTCCTCGATGGCGCTCTGGAGGAGGTAGCCCCGCCCGTTGGTGTTGGGAATCGACGCGGCCAGGCCCCGGTAGCAGCGCGCCAGGCGCACCGCCGTGTCCTTCCCCTCCCCGGCGTCCCGTAGCTTCGCCAGGAGGCGGATCGCCCAGGCGTACTCCCCCGCCTTCTCCGCCTTCCCGGCCTCCTCCCGCACCTTCGCGGCGCCTCCCATGAGGGCCACCTCACGCCTGGCCGCCTCCGCGGCGGGCATGGGATAGAGGGCGCCGGCGCGTCCGTCGAACCATCCGAGATAATTCGAGTAGATGGCCCGGGCGGACCAGCTCACCTAGCCGTAGTATTCTCCGAGCCAGGGCTTCGAGGCGAGGTGCGGCGGAAGCTTCACGTTCTCGGCGATGGAATCCACGTCATCGCCCCGGTTGGCCCGGCGCACCACCTCGTCGCGCACCCACTGGATGGCATCGCGGTAGCTCGACAGCGCGTCCTCGATCTCGGCCCTGCCGCGTATCGGTTTTGTGTGCATGGGCACCATATGCTCCGCCCCCAGGCGCCGCATCAGGTCGAGGCCCGCGATCCAGGCGTCCACGGGGCGGGGGCTCGTGCCCCGTATGGTGTAGAGATTGGGGAAGGACCAGTAGAAATTGTCGCCCGGAACCAGGGTCCTGTCGCCGGGGATCCAAACGCAGAGATGGTCGTGGGTCTCGCCATGGGCCTCGATCATCTCGATTGTCACCCCGCCGAAATCAAGGGTCTTCCTTCCCGAGAAGGTGCGGTTTGGCAGGCGTATGCCGCTCTCCATGGCGGCCTGGATATCGGTTCGCCTCCCGAGGCCCGAGCAGGGAACCTCGTCAAGCGGCACGTCGTGGGCGAACTGCCGGCGCCCCCTGATCATCTCGGCCCGCCGGAAGAGGCCGTACTGCTTGAAGAAGTGGGCCTCGAAGGCCTCCGTGGCCCAGATCGGCGTTTCCTTCCCGGCCCACACTGAACCCCCGCCGATATGGTCAATGTGGCTGTGGGTGTAGATGATCGCCGCAACGGCCCCACGGGGCGCCGCCGCATCCAGGGCCTTCTTCACCTCACGGGCGCGCGCGGGGCTCATGGAAACGTCGATGATGACGCTTCCCTTCGGTGTATGGACCAGGACCGTGCTCGCCAGGTCATAGCCGATGGCGGCCCAGACGTGCTCCGATATCCTCTCGACGCGTGGTTTCCCGATGACTTTTTCGCAGTATGCGGCCAGGTCAGGTGGCGGCGCCGAAGGCGCAGGGTCGCCGCCTCGGCAGGAAATCGAGGCGAAAAACAGGAACGTTGCTGCAACCAGAACATAACGCTTCATACCGGTACCCCCTGCGCATATCTACGGTGATTATACATGGCCGCGTCGACAGACGCAAAACGCCGCGGCCGGGCAAGGATATCATCGTTTTTTCCACTTGTCAAATCATTCCCCCCAACCCGCAACCGACGATCCGGGAATTTTTTTAATTGCAATTCATCCGCCGCATCGTTTAGTATACTCGATGGCCCGGTCCCGGGGGGGGTACGCCGGGAGTGGAGGCAAATGGCCAATACGACGGGAACCACGATCCTCCTTGTTGAGGACGAGGCCGTTACCGCCCTGGCGGAAGCCCAGACCCTGGAACGGCACGGCTATGCCGTGATCACGGCCCATTCCGGCGAAGAGGCTCTTGAGGCCCTCGCGGGGAACCCCGCCATCGATATCGTGATCATGGATGTCGACCTGGGCCCCGGCATGGACGGCCCGGAGACGGCCGAAAAAATCCTGGAAAGGCGCGACATACCCGTTCTCTTCCTCTCCTCGCACACGGAACCGGAAATCGTCGATAAAACCGAGCGGATCACCTCCTACGGCTACGTGGTTAAGCACACCGGCATCACCGTGCTCCTGGCCTCGATCAGGATGGCCTTCAGGCTCCACCGCGCGAAGCTGCGCATTAAAGACCAGAGGCAGGACCTGCAGTCGGCGATCGAGGAACTCGAGGCAACCAACGAGGAGCTCGCCCGTTCCTGGGGAGAAATAAGGGCCAGGGAAGAAGCCCTGCGCGTGCAGTACGACCTCAGCCTGGCCCTGAATACCTGCACGGACCTCGTGGAGGCCCTGGGCCTGGTCCTCGACACGGTCCTGAAATTCGAATGCATCGACAGCGGCGGCGTCTACCTGGCCGACCCCGGAACCGGGGCCCTGGATCTGGTGGCCCACAGTGGCCTTTCTTCTGAATTTATTTCCCGCGTCTCCCACTTCGACGCCGATACCGCAAACGTGCGCCTGGCCCTTGCGGGCAAGGCTCGCTACATACCGTACGACGAGATTCGCCCCAAGGACGACGCCATACGTGCGAAGGAGGGCCTCCACCATCTCGCCTTCATTCCCGTGTTCCACCAGGAGAGTCTCATCGCGGTGCTCAACCTCGCCTCCCACAGCCACGACTCGGTACCGGAGACCGTGCGCCACGTGCTGGAATCCCTGGCTCTGCAGATAGGCGGCACCCTTGTTCGGATCCGCTCCATTGAGAAGGAAATGGAAAGCAGGGAGCGTCACCGCTCACTGATCGAAAACCTTCCCATCGGGATCTTCCGCACCACGCCGGGTCCCCGGGGACGCTTCATCATGGCGAACAGCGCCTTCGCGCGGATGTGCGGCTACGATTCCGTGGAGGAGGTCCTCGCAATTGAAGTGGCAGAGGTCTACGCCGACAGGTCCCAGCGGGCCATGATCTCCGACGAGCTGGATCGGCACGGCCAGTTCGAGGGAAAGAACATCCTCTTCCGGAAAAGGGACGGGACCACCTTCCTCGCCTCGGTATCCACAAAAGCATTCGGGGAACCGGGGGCCGCGCGGCACTTCGACGGGTGGATGATTGACATCACCGAAAGGATGCGCATAGAGAACGCCCTGAAGGAATCGCTCAGGAACCTTCAACGGAGCCAGGAGATCTCCCACGTCGGGGACTGGATCCTTGACCTGTCAACCGAAAGGTTCGTCCCTTCGCTCGAAGCGAACAGGATACTCGGGTTCCCCCCGGATGCGAAACCGACAATCAAGGAGGTATCCGACCTCATTCACGAGGATGATCGGGAGAGTGCCCGCAAAACGCTGGCCGTTTCGCTCAGCAGCGGAGCCCCCTACCGTATTGAAATCCGGATCCACAGGAAGGACACCGGTGAACTGCGCCACGTCCTCTCCATTGCTGAAATCGAACGGGACCCGGAAGGAAGGCCGGTCAAGGTATTTGGCATTAACCAGGACATCACGGAAAGAAAAACCACCGAGGATTCGCTCAGGAACACCCTCGCCGTTGTGAATGCCCTGATGAAAAACAGCCCCAACCCCATCTCGATTTTCGACAAAGACGGCACCTATATCGAAGTCTCTTCCTCCATGGCGGAGATTATCGGACTTCCGGCAGTACAGATCCGGGGCAAGAAATTTCATGAGCTCCTTACTGCCGACATGGCGAGCAACTTTATGAATACGATATCCGCGGTTCAGGAAAAGCAGGAATTCATGGTGAAGAGCGACACCATCACCCTGAATGGAGAGGATCGTATCTTTGACACCTGGCTATTCCCCGTGGAAAAAAAAGGCGGCGAAATACTCCTGTTTGGATCGATCGCCATTGACGTCACGGAACGACAGCGAGCCGATGTAAAATTGAGGGAAAGCAAGGAACTCCTCGAGCTGTTCTTCTCGCAGTCGCTTCACGGCTTTTTCTTCATGACGCTCGACGAACCCGTGGAATGGAACGACGGGGCCGACAAGGAGAAGGCCCTGGACTATGCGCTCGCTCACCAGCGCATCACGCGGGTCAACAGGGCCATGGTCGACCAGTACCGCGCGGACGATGTGGCCGACCTCCTCGGCCTGACATCGCAGGATCTTTTTGCCCACGACCCTGAGCTCGGCCGCAGGACCCTGCGCGAGCTCTTCGACAGGGGACACTGGCACGTGGAAACCGACGAACGACGGCTCGACGGCAGCCGGATGTGGACCGAGGGAGACTACATCTGCCTTTACGACGCCCGGGGCCGCATCACGGGGCACTTCGGGGTCCAGATGGACGTAACGGAACGCAAGAAGGCCGAGGAAAGGATCCGGACCCTCCTGGAGGAAAAGGAACTGCTCCTCAGGGAAACGCACCACCGGGTGAAGAACAACCTCGGGGTGATACAGAGCCTGCTGAACCTGCAGTCGAACGACCAGGAGGAGGGACCCGCCCGGGAAATCCTTGCCGACGCCGCGGGACGCGTCCATAGCATGGCGGTGCTCTACGACCGCCTCTATCAATCCGACATTCACCACGAGCTCAGCCTGAAGAAATACCTCCCGCCGCTCATCAAGGAGATCATCGGCGTCTTCCATGCTCCGGGTCCGGTAAAAACGGATCTCCGCATTGACGATATCGTCCTGAACGCCGGGAAGCTCTCCCCCATCGGCATCATCATCAACGAGCTCATCACCAACTCGATGAAGCACGCCTTCCACGATTCCCGGGGGGGTCGGATTACCGTAAGGGCCTCGAAGAAGAGCGATGACATGGTGATCACCTACGCGGACAGCGGCCCGGGCCTGCACGAAGCGATATCTTTTGAAAACAGTCCCACCTTCGGCCTTCAGCTGGTGCGCCTCCTTGTTGCACAGCTCGGCGGCACCATCACCGTGGAAAAGGAAAAGGGGACGAAGTACGTTATCACCTTCAGCGCGTAGAAACCGCCCGATCATTACCCGCTTTGACCGGCCTGTTGCCACGATATGATTCGCTTCACGATAATCGTCACAGTGACGCCGAATGAGTCTATCCGCGCGCCATATAGGCGCACACGGCCCTGAAGGGTTATCCGGGTGTATTGAGATATGGGTCACGGGTGTTGCGAGGAATACGCGCCTGGCAGGGGTCGAACCTGCGGCCTACGGATTCGAAGGCTACACAATTGTATAGCAATTACTCGCTTTCTGTGGAAAATATACGCTTTTTATGGAAAAAGTCAAGTGTTTTTTATGTTTTACTGGTAAACATTTGTATGTATTGTCACCGGTCGCGGTGACATTCCGGTGACATGATCGCATAACGCAAAACGTTAGTTTTATGTACAGCCTACGGATAAGTGCTCCGTGTGCCGCATTTGCCTTTTGTTCGGAATGTTTGCAAAAAAGGTTGACACCGCCAGTCATGGGAAATAAATTCAAATATGGTGACGCGCCCCATCACCATTTGTGATAATGACACGGCATGGCATGGCACGGCAGGGGCAACAAAACAACAGGAGGCCGTGCAATGCGTATTTCAACAGATCAAGTCTTTTGCTTCGTGGAT
>CAZKPR010000028.1:25169-27463 GCA_964554685.1 uncultured Leptospirales bacterium
ATTGTAGTCTTGATTGCATTAAAAATGCAACAGGATCAATGCCAACCAGGGAGCAAATCATCACAGAAGAGGACCGTGAAGACGGCGACCTTTACTACTGTGATGAATGCGGCAACATGATCTAACAAAGGGCCCCGGGAAACCGGGGCTTTTCTTTCGACGAAAAAAAGGCCCCGGATGGTGGACCGGGGCAAAAGTAAAGAGATGGGATAAAATGAGCGCTAGCGTTTCGCCTTCGTGCCGCTTACTGCATCGGCGAATTCATCAAGAGTCTTTTTTAAAATATCATAGATTATGCGCCTTGTCTTTTCGACGCCTTCGACGCCCTGTAATTCTCTTGCCGCCCAGGTAGGGGCCGCCATCAGTCGGTTCCTGAGATCGGCGAAGGTCTTACTCCATGTGTCCCGCACGGCTGCGGCCTCTAGTAGGGTTCCGCGCTTCTTCTCTAGTTCCAGCCTGAGATCATCGGCCTGTAGGTCCACTAGCTTTTTCCGGGCCTCTGTGAGATCGGCCGAGGCGCTCCCCGTTACCGTTTCCCGGTAGACAATAAAATTTCTGATACTCGCCGCCAGGTCATAAACACCACGACGGACCCGGACCACGACGCCATCCCTCACCATCTTGTTTATCATTTGCGCCGTTACGCCGAAGGATTGCACCATTGTGTCAAGATCACATTCAATTACATTCATATCCGCCTCACTATTCAAATTAAAATATCAACCTATTCCACGGGCCAGAATGAGAGCAAAACCCGGGCTCGCCGCCGACCCACAATCAACGCTCGGGAAGGACCCGCGAAAATAAAGAGCAAGCGGGCCAATAATGACCCGCCGCTCTCGTTGTTTTGCTTATGCGTCAATTTCGAGGGCCGCCGCGAACGATTCCGCGTGCCTGAGTGCGATATCCACGTCTTTAAAAATCGTGATAGTCACATTCCCTTTCGTGCTCTCGCTGTACGGATCGACGATCAGGTCAAGTCCGGACCACTCTCCAATCACGAGGGACGACCAATCACCGAAGACAATGGCGCTCAGGCTCATGTCACCCGTAGTGGCGCCCGTGCTGGACCCGAGGGCCGAGGGCACATTATTACTCATGAAGCAGGGAAGGCCAGTAGACACACGACCCATAGACCGCACCACATCAAAGTCAGTTATGAGCGGATTCTCCCCATAGGTAGCATTGCCGAATTTCTGCATCATTGAAGAAATGACGCTCGCATTGGTCATATAGGCCAGTCTCCCGGTCGCTGCGTTCTCGGTAGATACGGCCTTAAATAAATCGGCCAAAATCGACAAGGAGATCACCGACGGGCTAGTGCCGACATTGCCTATCCCGGAAGTGTTCAGGATGCCGGTTGGCTCTGCGCCGCTGCCGTTACCATTGATCGCGGCGCGGTCTATCTCTGCATTGATCAGGGCCATGAGGTCCTTTTGTACGAGGGCGTCGACCGAGGGGGTGCTCTGGATCAGGAGTTTACGCGAATAAGTCGTGAACGCCGTGACCGTCGAAGGGCTGAGGGAAATCTGATCCACGGCCAGCTGTGATTCAGATCCCGCGTTTCCTTCCGTTACCCAGTACGCGGTGGCGCTGGCAGTCTGCCGAGGTATTGCCACGTTCCCCACGAGGCCAGAAAGGACAGTCGCGCCGGCTTCAACACAAAGAGGCCGGTTCCGCAAATAGTCCACGTATTGATCCGACAAAAGGTTAGTGGCGACGATGTTCCCCCCTGCGGTGGGGGTTCCGACCGTCAGGTCACGCCTCATGATGTCATCAGGGAGAAATACCCCCCGAGGATCCCGCCCGAGTTTTTGCGCCACGGCCCGGGATGCTTCCCGCTCCAGTCCTGCGGCGCTCCAGTCGCCAGTTGTCAGGCCCACGATCGCACGGCTTATGCTGTAGCGCCCGCGCTCCCGGTCGCTCATGCCGATATCCCCATTTTTGGGATCGACGGGGACCGGATCGCCGAATGATTCCATCACGAAGGACCGGAAGTCCTCAAGGCTCTTGCCTTCGCGGATAAATCTTTCACCCGCCCCGTCCATTTTAAATTTTTTAGCTATCGCCCGAATTTCGGGGATTTCTTTTGATATGTCATTCATGTTGTTTGATTCCTCTGATTTTATGATAGTGGTTGATCGTCCCACACCCACGGTGTGATCCGCCGGGATCGAGACAATAGATATTTCAACGGGCGTCCATCTGGTAGCGATATAAGAACGTTCACCGTCGATGGGCTCGCCCTCCTGCATTTCGTCGATTTGATAACCGACCGAGACGCTTCTCTTGAT
>CAZKPR010000029.1:0-27318 GCA_964554685.1 uncultured Leptospirales bacterium
CGGTCCCCGGCTGCGGCGTGCCGCTTACCCTTCGATATCGCCGAGATCCTCTCATAGGCTCCCCACAGGATCATGAAGATCGCGGTACTGGTGTTAATGATGACGCCCGTCGTCCATTCCATGATTATTCTCCCGCGCGGTCCCGGGGGGGCTCCGTCTTGAGAAAGGCGACGATCATCCGGTTGAGCTCCTCCGGCTTCTCCAGGGGCACCAGGTGGCTGGCGTCCCTGATGATTTCAAGCTTCCCCTTCGGGATGAGGCGCGCCATTTCCTGGGCGTGGTCGCGCCGTATGTCGTCGCGCTCCCCCAGGATGACGAGGGTCGGTGCGGCGATCCTTCCCAGGTCCGCCGCGGAATAGTTCGGCTGGGTGAGCCACATGGTCCTGACCCTGTTGAAAAAAACGGGCCACCGGTCCGGTTCCGGGGCGATGCGCCGGTAATAGTCCTTCACGTCGGCGAAGTCAGCGTCATCGGGCCCCATGGACCTCATCTTCGCGATGCTCGATTCCGTCATGCCGTCGGCCCGGTAGTTTGACCCGATGGTCACGAGCTTCTTCACCAGGCCTGGGCGCGACATCGCCATCTCCATCCCGATAATGCCCCCGTCGCTCCATCCTACGACGAATGCCTCCGCGACGCCCATCCCGTCCAGAAGGGCGCACATGTCCTTCGCCATGAGGCCGTACCCCAGGTCCGCCGAAGAACCCGTTGACCGTCCATGCTCCCGGCTGTCCGGGGCGATGACCATGAATTCCCCCGCGAGGGCCGGCACCTGGTTGTAGAGGCTCTCGATGAAGACCGTGCCCCCGTGCATCAGAAGCAGGGGCATGCCCCTGCCGTGGACCTCGTAATAGATCCGCGCGCCGTTGATCTCCGCGTACCTGCCCTCCCCGCTTTCGCTGCTGAAGGCCTTCCAGAGAAAATAGGAGATGAGCCCCCTGGTTTCGCGCCCGGAAAACAGGTAGCCTGCGAGGGGGACGATGATGACGAGAGACACCACGGCGACGATGAGTCTGGTTTTACCCTTCCTGGTCATGATTATTCTCCGTTTTATTATGCATGTCAGGCGCGTTGCCGGATCTGCGGCCCCGCCGGAATTGGCCGGCATCATCGCGGATGGGGGATCACCATCTGCGATTCAAGCCGCGAACCGAACCCGCCGGGTTTACCGGCGGCTGTATCTTCCCATGAGCTGGCCCTGGGCGAGGATATGTCCTTCCATTGATTTCACCAGTTCCGCCCTGGTGGCCCCTTCCCTGAGGCCGGGCTCCCTGTCAAGTGCGTAGACCTTGAAAAAGTAGCGGTGGGTTCCGCCGGGCGGGCATGGCCCCCCATAGTCCATCTTCCTGAAGTCGTTCATACCCTGCTTCGCACCCCGGGGCAGGCCCCCGGCCGCGGTCACATGCTCCGGAAGGCCGGAAGTCGAAGCGGGCATATCATACACCACCCAGTGAACCCAGGCCCCCGCCGGCGCGTCAGGATCGTCGCAGATAAGGGCGATGCTCTTCGTGCCGTCGGGAATACCCGACCAGGAAAGGGGCGGTGACACGTCCCGCCCGTCGCAGGTATACTGCTTCGGCACCATATCTCCTTCCACGAATGCCGTGCTCGTTACCGTCAATGAGCCCATAGCCGCACCTCCGGACTTGGTTGAGACGCCGTTCCCGCAAAAGAGCATGAAAACGGCCAGGCATGCAGTAATGAAAAGGGCGGGTTTTACCGTCATGTACGCCTCCGTCATTCATAGTATACAGACAGCAGGTGCGGATGTGCAATAAAAAATCGGGTCGGGAGGCTAAAAAAGAAAAACCCCACATAGCGTGAGGTTGCATGGACCCGATACAATGGCCGGAAGGCGCCGATGAGCCCGGCTACGCCGTCTCGCCCACCACGTAAGGCACGAAGGTCGCCTCGCCGATCTCTTCCTCGATGACGCCGCCGCTTCGCCTGAGTATGAATTTCTTGATCCGGTGGCCCCCGCCCCCCCGTACCGGGATGACGAGGCGGCCGCCCGGGTTGAGGGTGTCGAAAAGGGCCGTGGGCAGGATGTCCGCGCCCGCGGCGACGATCACGGCGTCGAAGGTCCCCGGGGCTTCCCGGAAGTCTCCGGAATGGACGCAGCGTATGTTGCGGTATCCCAGGCTGAAGAGGAGGGCCCGCGCCCGGTTGAAAAGCTCGCCGATCCGCTCCATGGTCACCAGGCTTTCGGCCATGGCGGATATGATCGCCGACTGGTACCCGGAGCCTGTGCCGATTTCAAGGACACGCTCGTCTCCCGTCAGGTCGAGGGCCTGGACCATCCTGGCGATCACCGAGGGCTTCGATACGGTCTGGCCGTGGCCGATGGGAAGGGAGGCGTCGTCGTAGGCGCGGTAGCGCAGGGCCTCGGAGACAAAGAGGTGCCGCGGCACCCCCGCCATCGCCTCCAGGACCGCCCCCGATGATATTCCCTTCCTCCGGAGCTGATCGATCAGCCTCTGTTGTATGTAGACCACGCGCCGCCTCCCTCACCCGCCCCTAGGGCATGAAATAGCCGCACCACTCCACGCCCTTCTGGCCCCGATGCTCCACCTCTATCCGGACATCGGACCACCATCCCCTGAATGCCGGGAGCTTGAACGTGGGATAGACCAGCACGTAGCGGTACTCCTCAGAGTTCTTAATTTTTCCGTAAATGCTCTTCATGCCGTCGACCTGCCGCGGACGGTAGAGGGCTCCCCCCGTGGCCTCGGCGATATCTTTCAGGACGGGGTCGGGCTCACGGAAGGAGATGATATAAATCGGTATATAGTGCGATCGCGCGTAGCCGATGACGTTCTCCACGGTATAGGTTTCAAATGAGCCATCGTCGACGCGTCCGTCAGTGAAAAGGACCACGCCGCGGCGGTTCAGCCGCGGGATCAGGTCACCCACGGCGCCGTAGAGGGCCTTGCCGAGGTTCTTCCCGCTGCCGTAGCCGGTCTTCTTCAGGGCCCTGAGGGTCCGCCGGCGGCTCCAGTCGAAGTCGCTCCCGGCCCAGGTGTCGCCGTGGAAGTTCGTCACCTTGATCGAATCATTCTTCCTCATCTTCGTAAGAATGAAGTCCGCTGCCCAGGGATAGTCGTTGTGGAGCCCCGCGGCCTCCTCCGACCTGTCCACCACCAGGGATATGGACGCCGAGGGGAGAAGGCGCTTCAGGTAGTCGGTGTAGAGGTTCGTGATGGGGGCGCCGTCCTCGGTTATGAGAAAATTGCTCGCGTCGAGTCCGTAGAGGGGGCTCCCTTCGCGGTTACGCACGTTGACGTAGAAGGCCACGACGGGAAAGCTCTTCAGGTCCACGCTGGTGATCTCGACGCTCACGTTCGAATAGGTCCTCTGCACCGGGGCGTAGAGGGCAACGGCGCTCCGGCCGTAATCGAGGCAGTAGAGGTACCCGTCCCTGTCCGTGACGGAAGCCATGAGGCGGGACGCGCCCTCCCCCTTCGCGAGGGACTCGAAGGGGACCGCGACCCCGCTCGAGGGATCGAAGAGGAGAAGACCGCGTGTCTCGTCGGAAACCATGAGGATGTCGCCCTTCACGGCGATGCCCCGCGGCGATGAGGCGTCATCCAGTGACAGGTTCGACACGAAGTTACCCGAATCGTCGAACACGGCGATCCTGCCGTTCCCCGTGTCAGTGACGTAGACCCGGTTTCCCATGACGGCGACGTCGGTGGGCTTCGAAAGCTCCCCCTCGTAGGATCCCTGCTTGCCGAATTCGAGGATGAAGCGCCCCTTCGCGTCGAATTTCTGCACGCGGTGGTTCCCCGAATCGACCACGTAGAGCTCGTCCCGGGGCCCGAAGCAGAGCCCCTCAGGTCCGTGAAAACGCCCCTCGCCGCTCCCCGTTTCGCCGAAGGAGCGGAGCACGTTCCCCGCCGTGGTGATGATGTAGACCCTGTCCTTTTTGAAATCGGAAACCGCGAGTTTCCCTCCGCGATAATCAATCCCGAAGAGACGGCTGTCCAGGGCAATGGCCGTGGAGAAGACCGCCTTACCGTTCGCGTCGAGCTTCACCAGGGTGCCGTCCCCGAATGAGGTGATGTAGATATTCTTCCCGTTGTCCACGGCGATATCCACCGGCCTGGTGAAGCGGTGGCGGGGATAATCCGCGGAGCGGTAGGTGGCATTGAGGACGTACTCGGAAAAATCCCCTTTCCCGCCCCGGGGAACGCCCTGGAAGCGGAGTCCCTCGATCTTCGAGGCAATCGCGGGATTCTCCGGAGCGATGTCGCTCAGGGCCTCCCACTCCTTCAGGGCCGCATCCGGGAACCCCGCCAGCCTGTAGGCCCTGGCCAGGTAGTCCCGTGCCGTGTAGTAATCAGGGTATTCCTTGACGGCCTTTCTGAAGAATTCGGCCGCCGCCAGGTAGTGCATGCTGTTGAAATGGGCGGTCCCCCGTCGGAAATGCGCCTTCGCCATCTCGAACTTCACCAGGTCCTTCACCTGTGAAAAGGCCATGAGGGGGTAGAGGCTGATGAGGACGGCCAGGAAGATCGAGGCGCGCCCCTGATTGGTTCCGTTGATTCGCTTCACGTCACACCCCGGGGAGTCCTGCCCGGTCCCTCTGCGCGGGAGGGTCCGGGCGTATTAAACGCTAATCATGTGCAGTTCGGCCTGTCTACAATAATTATCGTCGAAATCAGCCGCGGGGGTGGGTAAAAAATCGCCGCCGTTCGAAAAAAAAGGGACATAACGCCCCCGGCGTTCTCCCTATGCCTTTTTCAGCAGGCTTTTCAGGTAGCGCCCCGTGTGGGAGGTCTTCGCCGCGGCGATCTCCTCGGGCGTTCCCGCGGCCACCACGGTTCCGCCGTCGTCGCCCCCCTCTGGTCCCAGGTCGATCACCCGGTCCGCCGTCTTGATCACGTCGAGGTTGTGCTCGATCACCACCACGGTGTTTCCCCGGTCCACCAGGGACTGGAGGACCTCGATGAGCCTCCGGATGTCGGCGAAATGGAGGCCCGTCGTGGGCTCGTCCAGGAGGTAGAGGGTGCGCCCCGTGGCGCGCTTCGAAAGCTCCGAGGAAAGCTTCACCCGCTGCGCCTCCCCCCCGGAGAGGGTCGTGGCGGGCTGGCCGAGCCTGATGTAGCCGAGGCCCACGCGGTTCAGCGTGTCCAGGCGGTTCCTGATCGCCGGGACGTTGCCGAAGAATTCCAGGGCCTCCTCCACGGTCATCTCCAGGACCTCGTAGATATTCTTTCCTTTATAGCGGATCTCCAGGGTCTCGTGGTTGTAACGCCTCCCCTTGCACACCTCGCAGGTGATATAGACGTCGGGGAGGAAGTGCATCTCGATTTTCTTGACGCCGTCGCCGAAACAGGACTCGCAGCGCCCCCCCGTGACGTTGAAGGAAAAGCGGCCCGCCTTGTATCCCCGCATGCGCGATTCCGGGAGCTTCGTGAAAAGTTCCCTGATCGGCGTGAAGACACCGGTGTAGGTGGCGGGGTTCGACCTGGGCGTGCGCCCGATGGGAGACTGGTCGATGTCGATCACCTTGTCGATCTTCTCGTAACCGGTGATGCCGTCGAAGGCGCCGGGGGCCCTCTTCGATTTCATGACCAGGGACGAAAGCGCCTTGAAGAGGATCTCGATGACCAGGGTCGACTTCCCTGACCCCGAGACCCCCGTAACGGCGCAGAATAACCCCAGGGGGAAGGCGACATCGATTTTCCGTAGATTGTTTTCCCGGGCGCCCCTGATCTCGATGAAGCCCGTTGGATCACGGCGCGCCGCCGGGACCGGGATAAACTCCTCGCCGGCCAGGTAGCGCCCCGTCAGGGACGCCTGGTCCGCCTCGATCTCACCGGGTGTTCCCTGGGCCACGACGTAGCCGCCGTGCAGTCCGGCACCGGGCCCCAGGTCCACCACGTAATCGGCGGTGCGGATCGTCTCCTCGTCATGCTCCACGACGATGACGGTGTTGCCGAGGTCGCGGAGGCGCTTCAGGGTCTCCAGGAGCTTCCGGTTGTCCCGCTGGTGAAGGCCGATGCTCGGCTCGTCCAGGACGTAGAGCACGCCGGTGAGGCTCGAACCGATCTGCGTGGCCAGACGGATCCTCTGGGACTCACCCCCCGAAAGGGTGCCTGCGGCGCGGTCAAGGGTGATGTAGTCGATCCCCACGTCGGCGAGAAAGCGGAGCCGGGCCCGGATCTCCTTGAGGACCTGCTCGGCGATCTTCCGCTCCGTTTCGCCCAGGGCGAGCCCCTCGAAGAGGTCGCGCGCCGCGCCGATGGAGCGCGCCGTCACCTCGTCAATGCCGTATCCCGCCACCTTCACGGCGAGGCTTTCGGGACGGAGGCGTTTGCCGCCGCAGGCCCCGCAGACCGCGTTGGACATGTACCCTTCCATCCATGCCCGCATCTCTTCAGATTTCGTCTCCATGTAGCGCCGGTGGAGCCCCGGGATGACGCCCTCGAACTCCCTGGAAAAACGGTACACACCGTTCTCCCTCTTCACCTTGAAGTCGAGCTTCTTCCCTTTCGAACCGTGGAGTATCACGTCCTTCACACGCTTCGGAAGCCTGCTCCAGGGCGTGTTCGCGTCGAAACCCAGGCTCCTCTCGAGGTTCCTTACCTGTTCGAGATACCAGTAGCTCGTGGTCTTCCCCCAGACGTCGAGGACGCCCTCCAGGAGGGACTTCTCCGGATCGGACACGATGAGCTCCGGGTCGAACTGCATGATGAAGCCGAGGCCGTCGCAGGAGGGGCAGGCCCCGTAGGGGCTGTTGAAGGAAAACATCCGCGGCGAGAGCTCGGTGATGGAGACCCCGCACTCGGGGCAGGAAAGCTTCGAGGAAAAAAGCCGCTCTTCCGCCTCGGGACCCGGCTCCCCGGCGATGACGGTCACCAGTCCCTCGGCGATCTCCAGGGACGCCTCAACCGACTCGGCCAGTCGGGGACGGATTCCCTCCTTCACCACGATCCGGTCGACGATGATCTCCACGGTGTGGGCCCTTTTCTTGTCAAGGCGTATCTCGTCATCCACGCTCAGGGTTTCGCCGTCGACGCGGACCCGGAGGAACCCCTTCTTCCGCGCGGTCTCGAAGGACTCGGCGTGCTCCCCCTTCCTCCCCCTCACCAGGGGGGCGAGGATCTGGAGCTTCGTCCCCGGCGGATGGGTCATCAGGGTCTCCACGATCTGGTCGAGGGACTGCGAGGATATCCTCTTCCCGCAGACGTGGCAGTGGGGCACGCCCACGCGGGCGAAGAGGAGCCTGAAATAATCGTAGATCTCCGTGACGGTCCCCACGGTGGAGCGCGGATTGCGGTGGGTGGTCTTCTGCTCTATCGATATGGCGGGGGAAAGGCCGTCGATGTAATCCACATCGGGCTTTTCCATGAGTCCCAGGAACTGGCGCGCGTAGGAGGAGAGGGACTCGACGTAGCGACGCTGACCCTCGGCATAGATGGTATCAAAGGCAAGCGATGACTTCCCGGACCCGGAGAGACCCGTGATGACCACCAGCCTGTCGCGCGGAATGTCAAGTGAGATGTTTTTAAGATTGTGCTCGCGGGCTCCCCTGATGACGATTGAACGACCGCTCATATCAGGGTCACGTTCATCGAACCGCACATCGGGCATATGACGTCATGCTCGTCCTCGACGAGCTCGGTCTTCTTCTTGATGACGATATCGTCCCACCGGTAATCGCATTCGTCGCAGGCGTAGCTCACGGTGACCTTTTTTTCGTCATCGTCCCACTCCCCCTCCTCGAGGGCTTCCTCCTCCTCGAGGAGATCCTCCTCCTCATCTTCCTCGTCGAGCTCTCCACGGCCCTGCTCCTCGTCGAGAAGTTCCGATTCGTCCTCCAGCTCCTCGCCGTCGTAGTGCTTCTCGTAGTATTCGTCTTCGTATACTTCGTCGTCGAAATCCTTTTCACGGTAGTCGCTGGCCATAATATCACCCTGATTCCGATTGAATGCCACAACGCCGCCTCTCCGCCCGGGACGGCGCGCGTCGTATCCCACGTTAATTACAGTATAGCGAATTTCACGCGATGTGCAAATACGGGGATCAGGAAATAATACCCATTTTTTTTGTCAAAAAAAAAATTCTCATTTTCAAAAAATGGCCGGGGCGGGGAGAGCATATACATGATCTGTGCCATTCTCCAGGGAGGAAACAAAAAAACCTTTGCTGATCGCGGCTATTCTATAATCTTATCATTTATCTCCAGGTCAATGACCTGATCATCCCTGATATAGCTCCGGGCGGGGAGCACGTCCCCCTCGGCGATAATGATGTCCCACACGCCCCACAGGCCGGGGCGGGGGGAATATTCCGTGAACAGTATCTCCGCGGTACCGCGTACCATGGTTTCGGCGGGAAGTTCAATTGAGCAATACCCCTCACCGAGATCCTCCTGCCGCAATTCACGCAGGAGGACTGGTCCGCCCCGGGGAACCGAAGCGTAAATTCTGAGCAGCGCGGGGGGGCATTGTCGGGCATCGCGGAAGCGGACAAAATCGATCCACAAACGGTATCGCTTCCACCGTGATAATCCCGATACCACTATCGAAGACCCTCCGGGGCTGACGAATGCCGCCGTGCCGTCGACCACGGGTTCGCGGTCATCCACGACATGGAGCCCCCGGGCGCGGCCCCATTCGCGAATATGGCGAATGGAAAATGAACTGCGCCATCCCCGCATGCATTCCCCTTCACGGACCGATCCGGGATTGATCACGACGGGAGAAGAAACGACTTCGCCCCCGCGGGACGCGAGGGGCGCGGCGAACATAACGGCAATGAGGGCCTGTGCTGCTCGTGCGGTGGTTCCGTTCTTCATATTCCCGGGGGATCGTCGGGCGCCGGTGGGCCGTTACTTGATCAGGCGCATCACCGTATCGGGCCTCAGGGTCGAGAGAACCTCGGGATCCAGGCGCGGGGCGCCGCTGAAAACGGAATCCACGTTTGCCATGATGTTCCCGAGGCGGTCCTGCCCCGCGAGGTTCGACGCCGTGATGTTGTCAAGCTCCACCTGGAGCCGCTTCAGGCGCGTGATGTCATCCTGTATGAGAGAGGCGTTCTGCTTCGTTTTTTCCTCGACAAGGAGACCGGTGACCTGCTCACCCATGAAGCTCCGGAGCACCTGCCTTCCCTCGAAGGTGACGTCGTCAAGGATGCTCTTCTGCTCCGGCGCCCCTTTCTGGAAATCCTCGCGGAGCCGCTCTATTCCGTCACGGATGATCTGGTTCTTCGTGAGGGATGTCTGGATCTCCCTCAGTTCCGTCTCGATGGCGTCCAGTCGCGTGTTGATCCGGCTTCCGATGGATACCGAATCTGTCTTTATGTCGCCCTGCTTTTTACCCAGGTTCCTTTCGTCGAGTTCCTTCTGGCTGTTGATCTTTCTCGCCGTGCCAAGAATACCGTCAATGGTGACTTTCATGATACACCCTCCTTTGTGCAGTTACCGCTGCGAGCAGGGCCGATCTATCGCCCCCGACACTTCATTATATACATAAAATTTCAAATAGTAATATAAATTAATATATATCATCTGTCAAGTTTTTTTCATGGCCCCACGCGCCCGAGGGGTTGAAACCCCTCGCTATCGGGGAAAAACTACTCCCGACCCTCGATCCGGTCCATCCTGAGCGAGGCGAGCTTTGAAACACCCGGTTCTTCCATTGTAACACCGTAAATCGTCTCACCGATGCTCATGGTCTTCTTATTGTGAGTGACGATTATGAACTGCGAGCCGCGGGAAAATTCCCTCAGGAGCTTGACGAAGCGCCCGATATTCTGCTCGTCCAGGGGGGCGTCTATCTCGTCCAGGAAGCAGAAGGGCGACGGCTTCACCATATAGGTGGCAAAAAGAAGGGCGATCGCCGTGAGGGCCCTCTCGCCCCCGGAGAGGAGGTTTATGTTTTTCAGCTTTTTCCCCGGGGGGCGGATCATGATCTCGATACCGCTCTCGAGGACGTTATCCATGTCCGTCAGCTCGATATTCGCCTCCCCCCCCTCGAAGAGCTGTCTGAAAATATCTGAAAAATTGCGCTGGATGCTGGAGAAGGTCTCCATGAACAGTTCAACGGAGGTGCGGTTGATATCCTCGATGACGGAGTAAATGTCTTCCCTCGCCTTCTCGATGTCCTTCTTCTGCTTCTGGTAGTACTCGAAGCGCTTCTGGAGATTGCGATACTCCTCTATGGCCAGATTGTTGATGGGCCCGAGCTCCTGGATGGCCCGCCGCACCTCCTGGCTCCGCGCCTGGAGGGCCTCCAGGCCCCGGGCCTCCGCTCCGGGAACATCGAGGTCGCCCATCCTTTTTTCGTACTCGACCCAGAGGTGCTCCTCGATGCCGTTTTTCTTGAAGATGATCTCCACCTGCGACTTGTCCAGGACGGTGATCCGCTCGATGATCCGCTTCAGCTCCTCCTCGTCTTTCCTCGCCACGTTCTTACGCTCATGTATGGCCCCCTCGATGTCGGAGCGCTTTCCCGTGAGCTCGGCTATCTGGCCCACGAGGGATTCGCTCCGCTCGTTGAACTCGACAAGGCGCCGGTCCCATTCCTCGATCTCGGCGGTGAGCTCCGCGATCTTTTTCTCGGAGCGCGCGATCTCCTCCCGGTAGTTCTCGATCTGCTTGTTGAAGTCGAGGATCTGCGCCTCCAGGGAGGCGATATGCTTCTCGATCCAGTCTCTCTCGTTCTCGTTTCTTGACAGGTCTTTTTCGACACGCATGATCATCTGGTTCACGTCCTCAAGCTCCGCCTGCTCGTGGACGATACGGTCCTCCAGGGACGCGATCTCGCCCCGGAGCCTCTCGATCCCCTCGATCCCCTCCCGTATCGCGCGGTCCAGGGCCTCCTTCTCCGCGTGGATGCCGGTCTTGTCGAAGAGTATCGAACGGAATCCATCCTCGTAGCCCTCGAACTTTCCGATATCGGCCCTGAGGGCCGCGATGTCGATCTCGCCCAGGGCCGCCAGGGAGTCGTCGAGGCGTCCCTCCCGGAGCCCCGCAACGGCGCGTCCCAGCGAGGCCTCGATAGCCTCAAGGCGCCCGTCGATGCTCCTGCGCACGGCGGTCCGCTCCTCCTCGGAGCCTTCGAGCTCCGCCTTCCTCTTCTCTATGGCGTCAACGAGCTTGCGGACGACCTCCTCGAGGCGGCCCCGGAGGTCCAGTATCTTCCTGTCGGCATCCTTGATGCGCTTTTTGTTCTCTTCGATGGTGTCCCTGGATGCGTGAATCGATTCTATCTTCCGCTTCCGCGTCGCGAAGAACGACTCCAGCTTGTGCCGGTCGTCCCCGATTTTCCGGCCGATCTCGACTCCCGCCTGTTCGCTCTTCGCCTTCTCGTCGAGAAGCCTCTCCAGGTTCCCCGAGCGCTCGCCGATCTTGGCCTCAACCCCCTTCCGGAAGTCGCGCTCCTCCCCTATCAGGCCCCTGTTCTTCTCCGTCTTGTCGTCAATGTCCTCCACCCTGATCCGGTAGGCGTGGAGCCGCTTCTCAAGCTCGAAGAGCTGGTGCTGGATGTCGTTTTTTTTCTTCTCGTCCTTTTCGTTGTCCGCCGAGGTCGCGGAAACGCGCGCCGAGATCGCCTCCCGCTCCCGGTTCAGCTTTTCAATATCCGCTTTGAGCTTTTCGTGGCGCCGGTCCAGGTCCTGGTAGCGCATGCGGTTGATCGACATGTCGAGCTCGGAAAACTCATTCTTGAGCGCGAGGTAGGTCTTCGTCGTCTCCGCCTGCTTCGCCTTGAGATCCCTCTCCCGCTCGATTTCCCTGACGATGTCGTTTATCCTGTCGAGGTTCTCACCCGTTTCCGTGAGTTTTTTCAGCGATTCCTTTTTCTGGAACTTGTATTTCGATATGCCCGCAGCCTCCTCGAAGATGTAACGGCGGTCTTCGGGCTTCGTCGAGAGGATCATGTCGATCTTGCCCTGCTCCATGACCGAGTAGGAGGACTTGCCTATGCCGGTGTCCATGAAGAGCTTCTCGACGTCCTTCAGGCGCACGGGGGACTTGTTGATGAGGTATTCCGATTCGCCGTCGCGGAACACCCGCCGCCCCACCGTGACGGAATCGGAATCGAAATCGAGGACGCGCCCGGTATTGTCGATGGTCACGAAGACCTCCGAAAGGGAAAGCTGCTTCCGCTGTTCGGTCCCGGCGAAGATGATGTCTTCCATCTTTTCTCCCCGGATGTTCTTGGCCTGCTTCTCCCCCAGGACCCACTTGATGGCGTCCACGACGTTCGACTTTCCGCAGCCATTGGGCCCCACGATGACGGTGATCCCCGGCTCGAAGGATATCTGGGTTTTATCGGCGAAGGACTTGAAGCCGTATAAATCCATGGATTTGAGGAACATGAGACTCCCTTGCGCGCCTGTACTTCTGATGTCCTGTCCGGATGCATCCGCGCCGTTCCGTCGTTTCCCGGACCGGGAACGAGGCGTTACGGCGGCGCTCCTGTCCCGTCGGCGCGGCGTCGCCGGGACAGGACGGTTTCGTCCGTGGAGAAGCCTCGATGATTCGTAACGGATGCCCTTCGCAGGCGCGCCCCTCCCTTCCCCGGACCGCGGAGCCGCCGGACGCGGGAAACGGCGCATGCTACGTTTCAAGCGGGGATAACGACATAATGCAAGACAATTTTGGGCGGATCGGAAAAAAATGAAGGCCGGGTCATGAAAAATTTCCTTGACCCTCCGCCTCCGGGCATGGTAGCGAAGGGGATGCGTTCCAAACCATCAACGACATCAGGGGCCGCGAGGACCCTCGCGTGTGCCGCCGTCCTCGCCTTTATGGCGTTACTCATCCTGGGATGCGCCGGCGGGATGAAAAGGTCCTCATACCGCCACCACGGCGTCAAGAACGTCCCCGTCGGCACCGCGGTGCGGGGAGAGGACATCGACGGCTACGACGCCCATGTCGTCCACTTCCGACTCGAAAAGGCAGTGGAAGCCATGACCGTGGGGATATCTGCCGAGTACGTGGCGGACATCACGGGAAAGAAGAAATACAAGAAGGCCTACTTCATCGTGGAAAAAATCGTCGAGCTTGGTGCGGCGGGGGGAAAACAGACCCGGCGCATCAACGTTGAAATCGGAAGAAATTTCGACGCGGACTGGAACAGGGAGAAGGATATCACCATACGGTCCCTGAAGACCGAGCCCTTCAGGATCCTTGACGCGGATTCTCTTTACCGGATACGCTACACCGCCTTTTCCCGCGATCCCTTCGATTACTCCATCACCGTGGACGCCGACTCCCCGGTGACGTTCGTCGACGACGTGAAGTGAACAGGCCGGTCCGGGCCTCACGGGGCCGTCTGGTTCCCGAGCCTTCTCCTGTCGAAGTCGGACCGCCGGTAGAGTGCGGCCACCTCAACGCCGGTTTTTTCTATACCCTCGCGCCCTCCCTCCTCGCGATCGACCAGCACCGCGGCCATCGCCACCTCGATGCCCGATTCCCGGAACCTCTCGATCGCCGTGACGGTGGACCCGCCCGTGGTGATGACATCGTCGATGGCAACGACGCGCCTCACGTCCGCCGCGTCTCCCTCGATCCATTTCTGCGTGCCATGCTTTTTCGGCTCCTTCCGCACGATCAGGGGCGAAAGACGGACCCCCCGGCGGTGCGCGGCGATGGCCGTGGAAAGGGAGATCGGGTCCGCGCCGAGGGTAAGGCCGCCTATGCCGGTTATTCCCCTCATGTCGATGAGGGGGGCGATCATATCGAACATGACCTCGCCCACGAGGGTGAGCCCCTCGGGATCCAGGGTCGTGGCCTTGCAGTCGAAATAGTAGAAGCTCGTGCGGCCCGAGACCAGGGTAAAGGGAGGGTCCTCGCGGTAGATGAATGATCGGTCATAGAGAATTTCAAACAGTCGTTCGCGCAGTTGTTCGCGGTTCTGGTCCATCGGGGCACCTCTCGTTAGATTCGTTTCCGGCTGAATTGGACGCCGGCTTCAGGGGATCAGGACGCATGGGCACCTCCACACATCAGGTTTTTCATTCTGAACGCAACGAAAAAATCTGATTTTCATCTTAAAAGACCCCGGGGGGAACATTCTGATTTGTTTTCTTGAAGTTGCCTCATTTCATGCCCGAGAGCTCCTGCCTGATCCGCCTCCAGAATTCCTCCTTCCCCATGCGGCCGTGTATATGCTCCCTCACGAGCTTCTGGATCCCCGGCGTGAAGGCCTTCCAGTATTTTTCATGCCATCCCCGGGGGAAATCCCTCTTCTCCTCGGCGCCCATCTCGCCGGTGCCGTAGGCCGTGAACTGGGCGATCATCGTCAGGAGCATTTCTTTGGGAACGGACGGCGGCGCCGTGCCGCCCCCGTCGGGCACCCAGAGGTCCAGGAGGCGCTCGAGCTCCGCGTCGCTGATATCGGGCTTCTCTTTAAGGATCATGTCCGCGGCAAGGCGCCGCGTCATCCGGTGCACGTTACGGCTCCCGAGACCCATCTGCTTCTCGATCCCCTCCGCCATGGAGCGGGCCATCCTGTTGACGTCGACCAGGCCGGGCCCCAGGGATGTATCGCGTTCCCCGCGGCGGCGAAGGGCCTCTCCCACCATCTCGAGCTCGCGCTTCGTGGCCCTGTTCATTATGAAGTCGAGGATCTCGGCGATCGTCATATCAGCGGTACCGTTCCGGCCACAGGTTTTTCAGCCGCTCCCGGATCGCCTTCTCCCCGCCCTGCTCCGTGGGCCGGTAGAACACCTGGCCGGCGAGCTCCCCGGGAAGATACGACTCCTTCACGAAATGCCCCTCGTGATCATGGGGGTACCGGTACCCCTTGCCGTACCCGTGCTTCTTCATGAGGTCCGTCGGGGCGTTCCTCAGGTGGAGCGGTATCTCGTGGTTCGCCCCGCCGGCCGCCCCCATGGCGCCCTCGATGGCCAGGTAAGAGGCGTTGCTCTTCGGAGCCGAGGCGAGAAAAACCGCGCACTGCGAGAGGATGATGCGCGCCTCGGGAAGGCCGATGTTCTGCGTGGCCGTCATGGCCGACACGGCGACGCCCAGGGCGTTCGGCGCGGCGTTTCCCACGTCCTCGGATGCGAAGATCACCATCCGCCGGGCGATGAATACGGGGTCCTCGCCCGCAAGGATCATCCGGGCGAGATAGTAGACCGCCGCGTCGGGGTCGGAGCCCCGGAGGGACTTGATGAAAGCTGATATCGTGTCGTAGTGGCGGTCCCCGGCCCTGTCGTAGTAGAGCATGGAATTCCGCACCGCCTCCTCCAGGTGGTCGGCGGTGATGAGGCCTTCCGGTGAAAGCGCGAAGGCCGTCTCAAGCATGTTGAGCATCCTCCTCGCGTCGCCGTTTGAAAGGGCCGCGAGCTTCTCCTTCACCGCGTCAGATTCGAAGCGCGCGTTCCCCTCGAGGAGGACCGGGTCCTTCGCCAGGGCCTGGTCCATGATCCTGATCAGGTGCCCCTCGTCAAGACGGGCGAGCTTCAGCACCCTTGTCCGCGAAAGCAGGGGAGAGATGACGTTGAAGGAGGGGTTTTCCGTGGTGGCCCCGATCAGTATAATGTCCCCGGACTCCACGGAACCGAGTACCGAGTCCTGCTGGGCCTTGTTGAAGCGGTGAATCTCGTCCAGGAAGAGGAGTGTGCGCACCCCCCGCTCCCGGTTGGCCCTCCCCTTCTCGATGACGCGGCGAACATCCGCCACCCCCGCCGAGATGGCGCTCAGGAAATGCGCGTCCATCGCGCAGGCCGCCGCGATTATCCTCGCCAGGGTCGTCTTGCCGGAACCCGGCTCGCCCCAGAGAATAAGGGAGAAGGGGGCGCCTCCCTCGATGATCTTCCTGAGCACCCTGTTACCCTCGAGAAGATGCTCCTGCCCCACGAACTCATCGAGGGTGAGCGGCCTGCGCCGGTCGGCAAGGGGGCTGAGCCCGTCCTGTGTGTTCATCATGTCACGCGCAATCCCCCGATACACTGCAGCATTGGTTTCACGGAACAAAAAAATCCGGCAGGGCCGGATTCTTCTGTCTTCACATTACGTGACGAGGCGCGATGCCTGATTATTTGTCGGAACCGGCTTCTCGACGGGAATCCCGGCCGCCCCGGGGACTGGACGACTTCTTACCCCTCCCCTGGGACGCGGACATCCTTCGTATCTTCTTAAGGCGCCTTCTCTCCGCCTCTTCCTTCTTCCTCTTTTTTTCCTCGCTCGGCTTCTCGTAATAGCGCCGCCGCTTCAACTCCTTGAATATGCCCTCGAAGGCCATCTTCTTTTTCAGGTTCTTGAAGGCTTTTTCGATATCGCCGTTGACCTCGACTATTAACGGACTTGTCATCTACATCACATCCTTGAATTATTATTGCGGAAAACCCGCCACGGGACCGCTGTACGCCATTCCGGCCCCCGGTGTGCCGAAGGCGGCCCCCGCCACGGGATCATTGCCGGAAAAACCGATGTGTGGCACCTTAGTAACGCTCCCTTTTTTTGTCAATTAAAAATGACGCCCCGGGGGCATCGCCATCGCGCTAAAATTGTGTTGACCGGCCCGCCCGCGCATGTTCAACTACATGCCTGCCGGCGCCAGCCGGCTGCTCCCCGGCCGCGGGACCGGGGTGCCGAAGGAAGGGGAAGGAGCGGCGCCATGTCAAAAGGAAAGGCTTTCAAAGAAATGATGAGATCCCTCGGGAAAAGGATCAAGACCCTTCTCAACCTCATCTACCACGGGGAGGAAACCTTCAGGGGGCCCTGGCGCGTGGCGACCAATGTCGTCAAGGTGTTCATCGTCTCGGGGCGGAAGTTCATGCGCGACGACTGCCTCACCAAGGCATCCTCCATCACCTACACCATCATCCTCTCCCTGGTTCCCGCCCTCACCGTGGCGCTCACGATATTCTCCGCGTATTACGGGGCGGGAACGACCCGCCAGGAGCTGTTCGACCGCATTCTTCTCTTCATGAACGAGCACCGCATCACCCTGGCCATTGACCCGATCCTCGACGCCCTCCTCGGTCTCATCGACAACGCGGCGAAGATCGGGGGAATCAGCGCGGCGGTCATGATCTTCTCCGCCACGGCGATGCTCCGGAGCATGGAGAAATCGATGAACGCCATCTGGGGCATCGACAGGGGACGTCCCCTAGTTCTCAAGATCGTCTACTACTGGGCCGCCCTGACCCTGGGGCCCATCATCCTTGCCGCGGGCATGACCGCGGCGGTCCAGCTCTCCACGATCCTTTCATCGCCCAACTTCCGCGCCGCCCAGAGCACCGCGGGCCGCATGCTCTGGGTCGTGGGGGACCAGGCCTCGACGACGGTCTTCGAGAAGAAGGCGGGGAAATTCCTGGACCGTAAAAAAGGCGCGGGCGCCATCGATTTCGACACCCAGAAGATCTACGCCTACGATGCCGCCACGAAAAGCTTCGTGCTCAAAGACGCGGTCATATCCCGGCGCGAGCTGAACAAGACGTCCTTCAGGGGAGTGCAGTTCATGGGGGAAAACGGCTGGATCGTCGGCCGCGGCGGAATCATGCTCCAGAGCCTGGACGGGGGAGCCACCTGGCATATCAGGAAACTCGGCGATTTCGATTTCAACGACATCCGCATGGTGAGCGGCCAGCGCGGCTTCATCATCGCAGACAGGGGGGTACTCCTCGTTACGGGCAACGGGGGCGCGACATGGGAGGTCCGCGAGTATCCCGACCGGCCCGATTTCAAGTCAATCGCCTTTTACGGAGAGCACGGCATGATCACCGGAAGCCGCGGCATCGTGCTCACCACGAAGGACGGAGGCCTTACCTGGGAGCAGTCGGTCCTGTCCGCCGCCGTGCGCAACAACCGCCCCGTCACGATAAACGGCGTGGTGTACGCCAGCGAGCTCCGGTACTGGATCCTGGGCGACCGGGGGCTCCTCCTCCAGACGGAAGACGGGGGGAAAACCTGGCGTACCACGTACCGCGAGAAGGGTATTCTCACCGCGTGCTTCTTTAATCCCGACGAGGGGGTCATCGGCGGCGAAGACGGCCTGCTCATGCGGACCGATAACGGCGGGCGGACCTGGGAACGGGTGGACAGCGGTTCCCTGGGCATCAATTCACTCCGTTACGACGGGGAAACCCTCTGGGCCGTCGGCGATTCCGGAAGCGTGATGGCGTCGCGGGACCGCGGTGTGACCTGGATAACGGTACGGAGCGGGAGGAGCTTCTGGTACTCCCTCATCAATTTCCTCGCGCCCTTCGGGGTGATCTGGCTTCTCTTTCTCCTGATCTACATCACGCTCCCGAACACGAGGGTACCCTTCAGGCCCGCCGCACTGGGGGCCTCCTTCACCAGCGCGGTATGGGTCGCCTTCATCCTCCTGTTCATCTTCTATATCAAGGGTTTCGCCCAGGTAACCATGGCCGTGTACGGCGCCCTGGCGGCGATACCCCTCTTCCTCCTCATGGTCTATGCCTCGTCCTCCATCATACTCTTCGGCGCCGAGGTCTCCTATACCCTGATGCATCCCGACACCTACCGGAGCCTGAAGGAAAGCTTCGGCGAGAAAGAGGACCTCCATGTGTATTACGCGGTGCTTCTCCTCATGCAGGTCTACAGGAAGTTCGAATCGGGAAAGGGCGCGACGAAGGAAAAGGAACTGCAGCGCAGCGCCGCGGTAACGTCCTCCATCCTCGGCCGGTACCTGCGCCTCTTCCTCGACGAACAGCTCCTCGTTCTCGACGCCCGGGGTGACTACCTCCCCGGGAAGAGCGCGGAGCAGGTTCACCTCAACGACCTGATCGAATCGGTCCTCCGCGGCGTCATGGACATGCCAGTCCCCGCCGGCAGGGCGCCCCTCAGGGCCTACCTGGGAAGGCTCTTCGGCCGCATCAGGGACAACCGGAGGAAGACCGTCGGCGCCACGACCCTCGGGGAGTTGATGAAGAAGGGATGATCCGCCCCTCCCGGGGACGGCGCGGACACTACTGGACGTAGTACCCGAAAATGAAGGGTATCACCAGGACGTCGCCCTTTAACAGGTCCGGGGGAACGGGCCCGAAATTCTTCGCGAGCCTGATGGCGTCGTAGCATGACTCGTTGAGGGATCGATTGCCCAGGGAGTCGAGGATCTCTATGTGCCGCACCTCTCCCTTCCTGTCCAGGACGAACACCAGCTTCACCTCCTGGCTCGGGATCGCCATGATGCGCGTGCTCCCGGGAGTGTAGCTGCCGGTGAGAGGGTTGTACCCGTGGATTATGGCTGTGGCCATCAGAGGCGGGTACCAGTGGGCGGCGATCCTGTCCTTCATGTCCCTGAAATACTTGAAATCCTTGAACTTGACCGTGTTGAAGGAAAAGCGGCCGTCATTCGAGTAGAATATCGCGTTCTGGCGGGTGACGTCGTTCTTGTCGGGGATAAGAATTTTCTCCGCGAGCCCGCTGCCCCCGGCGCTCTGCGACTGGAGGTCCTTCCTCTCCAGGAAGGCCACGACCTCGGACTCGTCGGTGAGGAGTATGGTCTCCTTGCCGCTCTTCACCGTTGCCTTCCGCTCGCCGCTTCCCTCGCCGCGGCTTCCCTTCAGCGCCTGGAAATCAAGGGAGTTGTTGAGCCACCGGTCGCCCGGCGTGCGGGTGAGAAAGCCCTTCGCCGCCGCGTCCCTGTCGGAGAGGAGGGTCCGGTCCGTGACGACGCGCCTGTCGTCCTGGTTGATGTTGACGATGATGTCCCGGGCGATGCCCCCCTCGCGCAGGGAGTCGGCGATCAGTTTCCTCGTCCCCCAGGCGTCATGTATCGCGGGGAACATGAGGGAAAGGAAGAGGACCATGTGAAGGAAAAACGATATGATGAAGGCAAGGGATATGCGCAGTTCGCCCTGGAGGTTCACGGCCCCTCCTCCGGTCCCGCCGTCATCCCGTAAAGGGCGGTCACCATGTCGATGAATCCATCCGTCACCTCGACGCCCCGCCGGGGCATGACCTCGCGGCACGTGGCGATGAAGTCTTCAAGGGGGCCGGGACGCAGCACGTTGCCGTTCATGTACCAGGAGAAGGAGGGAACGTGGAAGGGAGTGAGGCATCCGGCGTGGACAAGCATGGCCCCCGGCCCTATGCTGGTGCCGGTATTGATCAGGGTCCCGATGCTGGTCTTGACGAAATCACCCATGAAGCAGCCCATTTTTCTTTCCCCGGTCCGTTTCCGGGAGTTCGGCGTGTAGACCTTTATCCGCGAATAATCGTTCTTCAAATCGCTGTTCGACGTGAGGGCCCCGAGGTTGACCCACTCGCCCAGGAAGGCATGGCCGATGAAGCCGTCATGGTACTTGTTCACATAGCCCTGGAATATGGAGTGCTCCACCTCTCCCCCCACGCGGCACTGTTCCCCCAGGGATGTGCCGGAACGCACCTTCCCGCCGACGATACGGCACCCCGCGCCGATTGCGCAGGGGCCCTCAATTCTCGAGAAGGCGTCGACCCTCGACCCGGGGCCGATGAATACCGGTCCCTTCCTCGCGTCAATGACCACGTGGGGCTCGATCGTCGTCCCCTCCCCGATATATACCTGACGCCCCTCCCCCAGGATTGTTACAACGGGCCAGGCATCGCCGTTCCCCTCAATGCCCGCCAGGTCCCAGTCACGGGCTATTCGATCGCCGTTATGTGTCACGAGGTCCCAGATGTGTCCCGGCTTTATCCCCTCCACCGGCCCCGGGGCATCCCCTCGCGCGAGGCCGGCGTCATTCAGGGCCGAGGCGATGTCGCCGGGGGACCGGGGGACCCGGGAGGCGTCCATGCGCGCGGCCACCGGGACGCCGTCGATGAACAGGACGCTGTTCGGCCCGAGAGACGCGAGACGGTCATCGGGATACAGGAGGGCGTTGACGAGGAGCGCCTCCTCCCCTTCTTCGAAAGCGGAGAATTCGTTGATGGCCAGGAGGGGGTGCCGCTCACGGTAATAGGGGGCCAGGTGTTCCCTGGTGAAATAGAAAAGGGATCCCGGGGACAGGTTCCCCCATGCCCCCGCGAAACACTCCATCCGTTCACGGAAGGTAAAGAGACCCGAGCGGAGCTCCCATAGTGGCCTGGTCAGGGCGATGGGATAGAAATCGTCATGATGCCCGTCTTCGAATACGACGATGTGCATAGGGCCGTCCGGCCGCAGCCCCCGCGCCGCCCGCCGGGCGGCCGGGGAGAGACATGCTACCGGTTCGCTTCCTCCTCGAGGAGTTTTTTCCGCGCCGCGATGACATTGTCCGCCTCGCGTCCCGAGATCGGATCGTAGTGGGAGAACTTCATCTCGAAGGTCGCCTTGCCGCTCGTCATGCCGCGGAGGTCGATGGAATAGCGGAGCATCTCCGCCAGTGGTATCTGGGCCCGGATGACGCTCACGCTCTCGCCGCTCTCGGCGCTGTCCATGCCCAGGACCTTGCCCCGGCGGCTGGTGACGTCACTCATGATGTCGCCCATGAACTCCTTGTCCACGTAGATATGCACGTCCATGATCGGCTCGAGGAGCTGGGGTCCCGCCTTTTCCATCCCCATCTTGAAGGCCGTCCGTGCGGCGATTTTGAACGAAAGCTCCGATGAGTCAACGTCATGGTACTTGCCGTCGTAGAGCTCCACCTCCACGTCGACAACGGGGAACTTGCCCAGGACGCCTTCCTGGATCGCCTCGACGAGGCCCTTCTCGACGCCGGGGATGTACTGTTTCGGTATGGCGCCGCCGAAGATGGTCTCGTTGAACTTGAAGCCGCCGCCCCGGGGCAGGGGCGCCATGCGGATGTAGACCTCGCCGAACTGCCCGTGACCTCCCGACTGCTTCTTGTGCCGGTAGTTCGATTCAGCCTTCTTGGTGATCGTTTCACGGTAGGGCACGCGGGGCTCGCGCGTCACGACGTCGATCTTGTTCCTCTCCTTGAGTGCGTTCAGGACGATGCCGAGCTGTATCTCGCCCATTCCCGAAAGGACCGATTCGGCGGTCTCGGAGTTATACTCATAGGTCAGGGTCGGGTTCTCTTCGGTTACCTTGTTGAAAAACTGCCCCACCTTGTCCACGTCCGACTTGTTGACCACCTCGATGGCGTAGGAGAATACCGGGTTGGGAAGGGTGATGATGGGGAGGCAGACCGGCTTTTTCGAATCGCACAGCGTGTCGCCCGTTGACGTCTTCTCGAGCTTCACCACCACTCCTATGTCCCCGGCGTTCAGCTTCGGCATTTCCTCCTGCTTCGCGCCGATCATGGAGAATATCTTCGACGAACGCTCCTTGTATTTCATGTCCGCGTTGTATACCTCCGTATCGGGAAGGAGGGTGCCCGAGATTACCTTCAGGTAGTTGAACCGGCCCGCGTACTGGTCTATGTAGGTCTTCCAGACGACGGCCACGAGGGAATTGTCGCCCGCAACCACCTTGATTTCCTTTGCGGCGTCGTCGGGACTGTGGCCGGTGTATTCCTTCCCCATCCTCGGGGCGGGGGCGAAATCCTTTATCACGTTGAGCAGGTTCTGAATGCCGATGGCGTTAAGCGAGGACCCGCAGATCACGGGATGAAGCCTGGCCTGGTCCAGGAGTTCCTGGATCCCCTTCGTGATCTCCTCGTCGGTGAGGGCGCCCCCCTCGAGAAATTTTTCGATCAGCGCGTCGTCGCCCTCGGCCGCGGTCTCCATGAGCTTGGCCTTCTCTCCCTCGGCGAGGTCCTTCATGTCGGCGGGTATGTCGGCGACGGTGACGCCCTTGCCCCCCGACTTGGGGGTCATGAGCTTCATCTGGAGGAGGTCGATAACGCCGTTGAATTTTTCCCCCTCGCCGGCGGGAATGCAGAGGGGCGCGATGCTCGCCCTGAGGCCCGTCCGGATATTCTCCATGACGCTCTGGTAATTCGCGCGCTCCTTGTCCATCTTGTTCACGAAGATGATGCGGGGTATGGCGTGTTCGTTCAGGTAGCGCCAGGCCTTTTCTGTTTCGATCTGCACGCCGTCCACGGAGTCGACCACCAGGATAACGGTTTCCGCCGCGTGAATGGCCGCGCGCGCCTCGCCGATGAAGTCGGCCGTTCCGGGGGTGTCGATGATGTTGATTTTCACCCCGTCGTTCTCAACGAATCCCATGGCGCTTCGTATCGACATCATCTTCTTTTTTTCGTCTTCGTCGAAATCGGATGAGAGAGTCCCCTGGTTGGGGCTCCCGATCCGCTCGATTTTACCCCCCATGAGGAGCATCGCGTCCAGCAGGGTCGATTTCCCGGTGCCGCCGTGGCCGATGATCGCGACGTTCCGAATCTGGTCAGATTTGTATTCCTTGAGCATTCAGGGCCTCCACGAACAATATCATGCAACGATGCGCCGCTCCCCGGCGGGTTACTGGATACCGATCCGGCGTCCCCGCGGGTCCCGCCGGCTCGAACCTCGTCCGGTGTCCTTCCCGGTTGAAACGGATACGGTATCCGCCGTCAGCGGAGGAGCCGGGGATTTGCCTGGCAGTGAGGAAAAATATTTATGACGCGCTGATTTTGTAAAGAACTTTATTGTCCTTTGCGTCTTCCTGATAAAGAAGAAAGCGGCCGTGCGGCGGCGCGCCCCGGAACGATGCGCAGGCATGGCCCCCGGGCAATATAATGATCGCCGGGGCCGGGCCTCTCCCGGAAATGGCCGCCGATAAAAAAAGGATGGACATATTCACTCCTTTCTGCATACCGTACGCGATTCCATTTTTCCGGTGCCGAGCCCGGCCCCTTATACCATGCAATGAGGATACGACAATGTCCGCGAAAATCGAAGTTCGACCTGTGACCGATAAAAAAATGATGATGGATTTCATCAAACTGCCCTGGACCGCGGGCATCTACAAGGCCGACCCCGCCTGGGTTCCCCCGGTGATCGCCGACATGAAGGAATTCTTCGACCCCGAAAAGGGATATTTCTTCGAGTACGGACAGGCCGATTTCTTCATCGCGTACAAGAACGGCGCCCCCGCCGGCAGGATCACCGCGCACACCTATTCCCTGTACGAGGATAAGTACGACCGGGAAACGGGCTTCTTCGGCTTCTACGAATGCATCGACGACCTGGCGGTGTCCAGGGCACTTTTCGAAACGGCGCGGGACAACCTCCGCGCAAAGGGCAAGAAGAGGATGGTGGGGCCCCAGAGCTTCACGGTATACGATTCCGTCGGCTTCGACATGTTCAACAACGGCCGCATGCCCGTTATCGGCATGTTTCATTTCGCCCACTGGTACGAAAAGCACGCCCTGGCCTTCGGCTTCGAAAAAGAGGTGGACTGGTTCTGCTTCATGGTCAAGGAGGACGGCCTCAACTGGGAACCCCTTTTCGCCATGCGCGACGAGATGATGAGGCAATCCGAAATACAATTCGTCACCGCGAAAAAACGCGATATCCCCCGGCGCGCCGAGGACGTGAAGAGGATCTTCAACGCCGCATGGGAGGGAAACGAGGGGCATATTCCCCTTACGGACAGGCAATTCGAAAAGATGTTCAGTGAGCTCCAGATGGTCATCATCCCGGAGCTGGCGATCTTCGCCGAGCACGAGGGCAAAACGGTGGGCTTCATATTCTCCGTTCCCGACGCGAACCCGGGCATCACCGCGCTGAACGGCAGGCTCTACCCCTGGAGGCTCCTGCGGCTCCTCTGGAGGGTGAAGAGGACGCGGACCCTTCGGACGATACTCATGGGTGTGATGCCCGAATACCGGGGCCGCAACATCGACCAGATACTGATACTTAAGACGATAGAGATCGGTTTGGGAATGGGATTCAACCAGTCGGACTGCTCGCTCATCGTTGAGAGCAACGTCAAGATGATCGGCGCGCTGAAGTACGTCAACGCCGACCGCTACAAGGGCTACCGCGTCTTTCAGATCGCCATCTGACCCGGCGCGGGACCGGCCCTGCATCAGGGGAATTCCCTCAATCCGAAACCACCGGCAATTCACCCGGAGCGGCCCCGGGCCGCTACCGGGGTATTCCCGCCCGTGGACGGCGTCCGCCGCCCTATTACTGCCCCACCACGTCGAGGAGCGCCGTCGAGATGAAGGGCACGTAGGTGATGACCAGGACCGCCGCGATGAGGACCAGGAGGAAGGGCAGAACCTGGCGGTAGACGGAAATCAGGGGCCTGTTGAAGAGATAGGACGACAGGAAAAGGTTGAGCCCCACGGGGGGCGTGAGGTAGCCCAGTTCAAGGTTGGCGAGAAATATTATCCCCAGGTGCACGGGATGAATGCCGAATATCTCCCCGAGGGGTATGATGAGCGGCACCACCACCATGATCGCCGAGTAAATGTCCATCAGGCAGCCCGTGAGTATGAGCGCGATGTTCAGGAGCAGGAGAAAGACATATTTCGAATGAATATGGGCGCGCATCCACTCCGACAGGTGCATCGGGATCTCCGCGTCCACGATGTAGTATGAAAGTCCCTTGGCGAGGGCCAGGATGACCAGTATCCCCCCGATGATGGGAAAGCACTTGAGGAGGACCCGGGGGATCTCCCCCGGACGTATGTCGCGCTGGATCACCACCGCCACGAAGAGGGCGTAGAGCACGGCCACTGAGCTCGTTTCCACGATGGTCATGAGGCCGGAGAAGAATCCCCCCATGATGATGACCGGGAGGAGTATCTCCCATATTGACCCGCGTATCGCCCTGAGCGCCTCCCGGGGATCGAAGGGCACTCGTTTCACCCCGCTGCGCAGTGCCGCGCGGACCCCCATTGCCGAAAGCACCGCCACCATGACCAGACCGGGAATGATGCCCCCGGCGTACATCTGCCTGATGCTTATCTGCGACACCACGCCGTAGAGTATGACGGGGAGGCTCGGCGGAAAAAGGAGGCCGATGCTCCCCGATGAGGTGACAAGGCCGGAGGAAAAGCCCTCGCGGTACCCACCTTTCGTGAGAATGTAGGCCAGGAGGCCCCCCAGGGCCAGGATGGTGACGCCGGAGGCTCCGGTAAAGGTCGTGAAGAAAGCGCAGACCAGGATCGCCATGACGGCCATCCCCCCGGGGAGCCAGCCGAAGAGCGCCCGGAAGAGACCGATGAGTCGCTCACCCGCCTTCCCCTCCGAGAGTATGAAGCCGGTCAGGGCGAAGAGGGGAATGGCCGGTATGGCGCTTCCCGTGAGGAGGGTGTAGGCCTCGTTCGGTATCACCTCCAGGGAGGCGCCGGACCGCACGAAGAGGAAATAGGCGGCGCCGCCCAGGACGATGAATATCGGCGTGTCGACCAGGGCCGCGGCGATGAGAAGGATCAGGACAGGAAGCGAGATGAACCCCGCCGCGGCCTGTGACGCCTCTACCGCCGGGGCCAGTCCCTCCGCGGCGCCGGGGAAGACGCTCGCGATCTGTCCGAGGGAGATGAAGGTGCCGAGAAGAATTCCCGTGGCGGCGATGATCTTCCCCGCGCGTCCCGTGGGGGCCCCGGTGACGAAGCGCGCCGCCATGACGGCGTACCCGAAGGGCATGATCGCGGCAATCAACTGTATTGAAAAGGGCCCCACCCTTCTCGTCGGATCGAACCCGATCACGGCCATCGACAGGGCGCACCAGGCGAAGGCCGTGCAGATCGCCGAGGAGAGGAACCCCGTGCCGGCGTAGATCCACCGCCGGGCGCCCTCCGGGATGAACTCCATTCCCGCGGAGAGGGACAGGTGCCTCCGCTCCCGCGAGGCGATCGCCCCGGCGAGAAAGGTCGTCCAGAGCACCAGGTGCTGGAGATAATCGCTCGAGTTCGGCACGCCCGTGGAGAAAACCTTTCGCACGACGACCTCGAGGGCCGGGATGGCGGCCATGAGGAGGAGGACCGCGCCGGCGACGCCGTTCTCCGTCCTGTGCAGGGCGGTGAGGAATTTTTTCATCATCATTATTTCTTGCGGTATTCCCGGAGGTAATCCTCGAGCTGCCTCAGGAGATCGCGGGAAAAAGTCTTGCCGACATACGCGTCGTACCCGCGCTGGGCCTCCTTCCGCCAGAGGGCTATCGCGTCGGGTGGTACCTCGTGTATCTGCAGGCCGTGCTTCCGCATGGTGACGATGGCGCTCCTTTCCAGGGCCTGGGTCTCGGCGTACATCTCGTCAACGACCCGCTTCGCCGAGGCGACAAGCTTCTGCCTGGTCCCGGCGGGAATCGAGTCCCACGTCTTCCTGCTTATGACGAGGCCCCCGATCATCGGCGCGATCTTCAGTCCGCACATGTGCTTCGCGATGCCGAACCACTGGAACGACGCGGCCACCAGGGGCGGGGAGTAGAAGGCCTCCACCATCCCGTTCTGGAGCGACGTCATCAGGTCGTTGGTCGCCAGGGGCACGGCGCTGTACCCCATGGCACGCCAGGACTGGAGTATCTCCGCGTCGCCCTCGGCGACCGCCAGTTTCTGGGCCTTCAGGTCCCGGGG
>CAZKPR010000030.1:0-27295 GCA_964554685.1 uncultured Leptospirales bacterium
CCCCCCCCAGGAAGAAGCGCGTCTGCCTGGCCCGCGTCCTGGTGCGGAACCCCGAGATCATACTCTACGACGAGCCGACGTCGGGGCTCGACCCGGTGATGTCGACCGTGATCAACGACCTGATACGCCGCATGCAGGGGGAATTCGGCGTCACCTCCGTGGTGGTGACCCATGACATGTCCAGCGCCTACCATATCGCGGACCGGATCGCCCTTCTCTACGAGGGGAGGATCATCCAGTGCGCCGAACCGGACGCGATCCGCGATTCGGAGGACCCGGTGGTGCGCCAGTTCATCAACGGCTCCCTGGCGGGGCCGATTCGCGTCGATTGACGGGCGCGGTGCCGGTTATCTGTTTTGGTGTTGATTCCCCCGGGGCGTTGTGCTACCCTGGCGGCGCAGAGAGAGCTTCGAGTGAACGGGCAAGGGACGCGTGATGGAAGAGAAACTGAAAAGTGAGATTGTCGTGGGCGCGCTTTTTCTCCTGGCCATGGCGATCCTGGGGTATTACACGATCATCATGTCGCGCGAATTTTTCGAGCCCCCCGCGGCGTCGCGGATGTCGGCGATCTTCCCCAACGTCGAGGGACTCGAGGTTTCAAACAGGGTGAAGATCAACGGCGTCGAGGCGGGGAAGGTGGAGGAGATACGCCTGAAGGGGCACCTGGTCGAGGTGCGCATGAAGATGTTCTCGAAATTCACCCTCTACGATAACTATGCCATCAAGATAAAGAGCGATTCGCTCCTCGGCAAGAAATTCGTGGGCGTTTACCCGGGGTCGCCCTACGACGGCAGCGGCGTCGCCCGGGCGGTCGTGGAGGAGCGGGAGGGCCTTCCCGGGAAGTACGAGGACGCCATGGGGGCGCTGACGGCCCTCATCGAGGAGAACAGGGAGAACATCAATGCCTCGATCCGGAATATCCGTGATATCACCGCGAAGATAAACACGGGGCAGGGGACCGTCGCGAAGCTGATAAACGAGGACAGGGTCTATTCCCAGACGGACGAGCTTGTGAAGGAACTCAGGGAGACCATCGAGGACGCGCGGGAGCAGGCGCCCATCACGAGTTTTATACGCGCCGCGCTTACGGCGTTCTGACGGATCTGTCAGTCACGGCGGTAGAGCGAAAGGATAAACTCGATAAGCTTGGGCGTGTCCACGCTGATCGGGTCGATGAACTCGAGAATGCCGGCGAAGAGAACGATGACCTGGGTGATCCTCCCGATGAAGATCGTCTCCTCGTTATTCCCCGGCGCGGTTCCCTTTATCTCGCTTATGGTCCCGGCGTAGACATCGAGGTGGTTCCGGATGAATTTTCGAACGATTTCCCTGATTTTCTCGTCCTCGAAGCTGTAAAGGATGATATTGATCAGGATCCGCATCGTTTTCTTGTCCAGCAGGAATTTCTCGATCCCGAAGAGGGTGGTGATGAGGGCCCTGTCGTTCTTGTCAAGATCCAGGTCCTGGACCACGCCGGTCTGGTCCCGCTGGATCTGGCTGAAGAAGCCCTCGATGAGGGAGACGTAGAGCTCCTCCCGGGTGGGGAAATAGTGCCGCAGGCCGCCCTTTGAGAAGCCCGCCTCCCTGGCCACGTCCTCAAGGGAAACCTGGGAATAGACGTCCCTTTCAAGGCAGCGCTTCAGCGCTTCAATGATATGCTTCTTTTTTTTAAGTACCTTGAGTTCTTTTTTCATGGCAATGGAACCCGCAGTTCCTCCCGCCCCCGGGATGTAAAACAGTTCCACCGTGGGGCGGATGACGATTGTATGAACATGAAACTGGACGCAATGTAGCCTGACCGGATGGTAATTGTAAATTATATTACAATTTTGTAAATAAATATTTTACAATCCCTGTAATTATGGCCATTCTAGTATTTTCATTGACAATATTCGGGACTGAAACTCAATTTCGGTGATTCGGAGCAGACATGCCTAAAAGGACCGACATTTCCACGATTCTGATAATTGGTTCAGGCCCGATAGTTATCGGTCAGGCCTGTGAGTTCGACTATTCGGGCTCCCAGGCATGCAAGGCCCTCAGGGAGGAGGGCTACCGGGTGGTCCTGGTCAATTCCAATCCCGCCACCATCATGACGGATCCCGATCTCGCCGACCGGACCTACATCGAGCCGATCACTCCCGATATCGTGGAGAGGATAATCGAGGCCGAGCGCCCCGACGCGGTCCTTCCCACGGTGGGGGGGCAGACGGCGCTCAATACCGCCCTGGCCCTTGCCGACCGGGGCGTCCTGGAGCGGTACGGCGTCGAGATGATAGGCGCCTCAATCGAATCGATACGGAAGGCCGAGGACCGCGAGCTTTTCAAGGAAGCGATGCTCGCCATCGGCCTCGACGTGCCGCAATCGGGACTGGCCTCGTCCGTCGACGAGGCGCTGGCGGTTCTCGACCGGATCAGCCTGCCGATCATCATACGCCCAGCCTTCACCCTTGGCGGCTCCGGGGGAAACATCGTCTACAACCGCGAGGATTTCATCGACCTGGTGACGAAGGGCCTCGACGAGTCCCCCATCCGCCAGCTTCTCCTTGAGGAATCGGTCATCGGGTGGAAGGAGTTCGAGCTCGAGGTGATGCGGGACCGCAGGGACAACGTGGTCATCATTTGCTCCATCGAGAATATCGACCCCATGGGCATCCACACGGGGGACTCAATCACCGTGGCGCCCCAGCAGACCCTGAGCGACCGGGAATACCAGCACCTCAGGGACATGGCCATACGGATCATCCGCGAGATAGGCGTCGACACCGGCGGATCCAACATCCAGTTCGCCGTCAATCCCGCGGACGGCAGGGTCATCGTGATCGAGATGAACCCCCGGGTGAGCAGGAGCTCGGCCCTGGCCTCGAAGGCCACGGGGTTTCCCATCGCCAAGATCGCCGCGAAGCTCGCCGTGGGGCTCACCCTCGACGAGATACCGAACGACATCACCAGGGAGACGCCCGCCTCCTTCGAGCCCACCATCGACTACGTCGTGGTGAAGGTGCCCCGGTGGGCCTTCGAGAAATTCGAGGGGGCCGATTCCCTCCTGGGGACCCAGATGAAATCAGTCGGGGAGGCCATGGCCATCGGGCGGACATTCCGCGAGGCATTCCAGAAGGCCCTCCGCTCCCTCGAGATCAACCGATTCGGTTTCGGGTCCGACGGAGTGGTCCGCATCATGGAGATGCTGAAGCGGCTCCCGGAGCGCCATTCCCGCGACATCATCGAAAAGGAGCTGGTAAACACCCGGGAGGACCGGATGTTCTATCTTAACGTCGCCTTCAAGCTGGGATGGAGCGTGGAGCGGATCGCGAGGCTTACCGGGATCGATCCCTGGTTCCTCCACCAGATCAGCGACATCGTCACGGCGGCGCGGGAGTTCACCGAGGAGGCGAAGTCCCGGGGCATGACGGTGGAGGGGGTGAGGCGGATGAAGCGCCTGGGCTTCTCGGACCGCCAGCTCGGCTACCTGGCGCACCGCGAGGAGCTCACCCGACTCCATGACCGGGGACCGGAATTCCAGAAGGACTATTCCCGGGCCCTCAGGGAGAAGGAGGATTCCGTGCGCGCCTTCCGCCTCGATCGCGGAATCCTTCCAGGGTACCGCCTCGTGGACACCTGCGGCGGAGAGTTCGAGGCCTACACGCCCTACTACTATTCATCCTACGACGAGGGGGACGAATCCGCGGATTCGGCGAAAAGGAAAGTGATGATCCTCGGCGGAGGTCCCAACCGGATCGGCCAGGGGATCGAATTCGATTACTGCTGCTGCCACGCCTCCTTTGCCCTCAGGGAGGAGGGGATCGAGTCGATCATGGTGAACTCCAACCCGGAGACCGTGTCGACGGACTACGATACCTCGGACCGCCTCTACTTCGAGCCCCTCACCCTCGAGGACGTGCTCGCCATATGCCGGCGCGAGCGCCCCGAGGGCGTCATCGTCCAGTTCGGGGGGCAGACCCCCCTGCGCCTGGCCCGGGAGCTTGAAGCAAGCGGCGTGCCGATCCTGGGAACATCCCCTGATTCGATCGACCGCGCCGAGGACCGCGAGCGCTTCGCCGAGGTGGTCAGAAAGCTCGGCCTGGATCAGCCCGAAAACGGCATCGCCTTCACTGAGGAGGAGGCCGGGGCGGTCGCCGCGGGGATCGGCTATCCCGTCCTGGTGCGTCCCAGCTACGTCCTGGGCGGGCGCGCCATGGCGATCATCTACGACGAAGAGAGCCTGGTCCGGTACATCGCCACGGCGGCGGAGCTCTCGCCGGAGCATCCCATCCTGGTGGACCGCTTTCTCGAGGATGCCCTCGAGATCGACGTCGACGCCATATGCGACGGCGAGGCCGTCTACATCGGGGCCGTCATGGAGCACGTGGAAGAGGCCGGGGTCCATTCCGGCGATTCCGCCTGCATGATCCCCCCCGTTTCACTGGGGGAGGGGATGGTGGCGCGCATCCGGGAGGCCACGACGGCCCTGGCGCGGGAGCTCAACGTGCGGGGGCTTCTTAACCTGCAGTTTGCCATCCGGGAGGGGGCCCTTTACGTCATCGAGGTCAATCCCCGGGCGTCGCGCACCGTGCCCTTCGTGTCAAAGACGACGGGGGTGCCCCTTGCGAAAGTGGCGGTAAAGGTGATGCTCGGGGCGAAGCTGGCAGATTTCGGTCTCGGCGAAATGAAGAAAATCGAATTCGTCAGCGTCAAGGAAGCGGTGCTTCCCTTCAACAAGTTCCCCGGAACTGACACGCTCCTCACGCCGGAAATGAAGTCGACCGGGGAGGTGATGGGCATTTCGGACAACTTCGGGGAATCGTACTACAAGGCCGTCCTGGCCGCCGGCGATTCCCTTCCCCTTGAAGGGACGGTGCTCCTCACCATGAGCAGGCGTTTTCGCGGGGAGTTCCTTCCCGAGGTGCGCGATCTCCATGCCGCGGGATTCCAGCTCGTGGCCACGGAGGGGACGGCGCGTTTTTTCAGCGAGAAGGGGATTCCCTGCGACCACGTTCACAAGGTGAGCGAGGGGCGGCCCAACGTCATCGACATGATAAAGAACAACACCATCGGGATGATCATCAACACCCCCGGGGGAAAAGTGTCGAAGGACGATTCCTACCTGATACGGCAGGCGGCGGTGCGCTACCGGGTTCCCTACATGACCACCATCCAGGCGGCGCGCGCCGCGGTGCGGGGCCTTCTCGAGGTGAAGCGGAGAAAGGGCATGAGGGTGCGCCCGATTCAGGAATACCATAAAGAGGTGGTGTGAGGATGGAAAAACAGCTCGTACTGCGGGGCGAGGAGATCGCCGAAATCATCGAGAGGCTATCGGTGCGGATACATGAAGATATCGCCGATGCCGGAAAGCTCGCCGTAGTGGGCCTCCAGACCGGCGGCGTGGAACTGGCCAGCCGCATTCGCGCTCGCCTCGAGTCGCTCTCGGGTAATCCGATTCGCAGCGGCACCCTGGACATCACCTTCTACCGCGACGACCTCGCCACGAGGGGCGTTCTCCCCGCCATCAAGGAAACCTCGATCTCCTTCGACATATCGACGATGACGATACTCCTCGTCGATGACGTCATCTTCACCGGGCGTACCGCCAAGGCGGCCCTGGAGACCCTCACCTCCTTCGGGAGGCCCAAGGCGATACGGCTGTTCGTCCTCGTTGACCGGGGAAACAGGGAACTGCCGATCCAGCCCGATTACCGCGGGTTCACCCTGGAGACCGCCGTGAACGACACGGTGGACGTCATGCTCGGGAAGGGCGGCACCGGGGAGGACGCGGTGTACCTCGCCCGGTCCGTTTAAGGACCCGGGATTCCGTCACGGGCGTAATTTTACCTTGAAACCTCGGGCTGATGGTGATATGTTAGTAATGGTACACTGTCCGAGGCGGTACGCGGTGGCGTCCGGTTTAGCATTTACCGGCGGGGAGAATCCGTCGATCCCCGGCAGGCGGGAGGCCCTCATTTGAAACGAAAGAATCCCTGGATGTTGCTTTCCTTCGCGCTTGCCGTGGGCCTCGTCATTTTTCTGATTCTGTGCGGTCCCTGCGGCCCCTGTCGCGATGGCGGACCGGTGCCGGGTGACCCGGCATTGATCCCGGAACCGTCTCCCGTCGGAGGGGTGGACCGATCGGAGGGTGCCGCTGAGGAGGGGGCGAAGCCGCGGAAATTCTCCCGTTCACCGGAGCGCCCCGCGCGCGACTCCATTTCGTCGGCGCGCCGAATTGTCCCGGCCCCGGCTGACGACGCGATTGGGGAATCATCGAAGCGCACAACCTCGCCACCGGAGGAAAAGGAGGAGCCGCTGGAACAGGAGGCAACCCCGAAAAAAACCAGTATTGCTCCCGTGCCCGATCCCCCGGCGCCCGAGGAGTACGATTTCCGCACAAGGCTTGAAATCATCACCGAACCTGGGAAATGACCAGGAGCGCCCCATGGCGTCCACGCCCGTGTGACCCCCCTTATGTACGTGAAATATAATTGACTTACAGGGAAGAATAAGTATGCTGATAGTGCCGGTATCGCGGGACACGCGATGCCGCATACGGCAAACCAATCAGGGGGAACTCCCCGTTGTCCAGACCAAGAATACTGATAGTCGAGGACGAGGCCGTCATCGCCATGCATATACGTGAGAGCCTTACGGGTCTCGGGTACGATGTGTGCGAAATCGCCGTCACGGGAGATGAGGCGATCGAACTCGCGCGGGAATGCCATCCGGATCTCATACTGATGGATATCGTACTCAAGGGGGGGCGCGACGGAGTAGCGGCGGCGAAGGAAATCCGGTCCTCCATTGACATTCCCGTGGTCTACATGACGGGAAACGCCGATATCGCCACGGTCACCCGCGCCCGCGACACGAATCCCTACGGGTACATATTGAAGCCGGTTGAGGTGATCCACCTCTTTTCCACCGTCGATACCGCCATCGAGCGCCACCGCCTTGAAAGGAGCCTCAGGGAGAGCGAGGAGCGCTTCAGGGCCCTGGTGGACAACCTCCAGGAGATGATCTACGTCATGAAGCCGGAGGGCACCGTCATTTTCGAGAATCCCGCGGCGACGGCGATGATGGGCCGTTCCATCTCGGGGGAAAACGGTTTTGATTTCGTGCACCCCGATGATATGCCGACGGTCATGAAGGATTTCGGGGAGCTGATGGACAGGACGAACCCCCACATCCCCACGCAGTTCCGCCTGCGCAGAGACGACGGCTCGTGGATCGTCGTCGACGCCCTGGCGACCAATCTCCTGGAGAATTCAATAATTGGCGGTCTCCTGGTGGTGCTTCACGACGTGACGGCTGGGGTCGAGGCACAGAGGGCCCTCCGGGACAGCGAGCGTCGCTACCACGCCCTCTTTCACCAGTCCCCCGTGGGCATCATACGCTTCGACACCGGGTACGCCGTCACCGATTGCAACGACAGGATGCTCGAGATTATCAACACGCAGAGAGAACGCCTCGTGGGCCTTGACCTGCGGACACTCAGGGACCGGAAGGCCGTGGATTTCTTCCGGGAGACCCTGGAAGGAAAGTCCCTCACCTACGAGGGGCCCTACCGCGCCACGACGAGCAACGCCCTGGTGTGGATACGGTACACCACGAGCCCCCTCCGGGACGACGCGGGAGACGTCATGGGCGGGATCGCCGTGATGGAGGACATCACCGACCGGATACAGTGGGAGCGGAAATTGAAAATCTCGGAGGAGCGGAACAGGCTCCTGATCGAGCACGCAGGTGAAGGGATCGCCGTCATCCAGGAATGGCGTTTCGTGTTTTCCAACCCGCAGTTTCAGTTGATGATCGGGTACGGGGCGACGGATTTGGGTGGGCGGATTTTCACCGAGTTTTTTCACCCGGAGGAGCGCGGCATGATCGAGGACCGGTTCCGCCGGAGGCTCCGGGGAGAGTCCGATCCCGCGAGTTACGAGGTGCGCTTCCTGAGCGCCGGGGGCGTGGTGAAGTGGGCCGAGCTCAATACCGTCCTTTTCCAGTGGGAGGGGAAACCAGCGGCCCTTCTCTTCGCCCGTGACATCACCCCGAGAAAGCTCGCCGAGGAGGAGCGCCAGCGCCTTGAGTCGCAGATCCAGCAGACGCAGAAGCTCGAGAGCCTGGGCGTCCTTGCCGGGGGCATCGCCCACGATTTCAACAACCTCCTGATGGCGATACTCGGCAACATCGACCTGGCTGTCATGGACCTGCCTCCCTCCTCGATCGCCCGGGGCAATCTTCAGGAGGCGGCGCGGGCCTCGCAGCGGGCGGCCGACCTCTGCCGGCAGATGCTGGCATACTCAGGCCGCGGCAGCTTCACGAGCGAGAGCCTGGACCTGAACGATATCGTCGAGGAGATGGGACACATGCTCGAGGTTTCCATCTCGAAAAAGGCCGTGCTCCGGTTTAATTTTTCCAAGGGACTTCCACCGGTCGTGGCCGACGCCACGCAGGTGCGCCAGATCATCATGAACCTCGTGATAAACGCCTCCGACGCCATCGGGGAAAGGAGCGGCATCATCTCCGTATCTACGGGGGCCATGGAATGCGACAGCGCCTACCTTGCCGAAACATGGTTGCATGAGCCCCTGGATGAAGGATTGTACGTGTACATCGAGGTGGCCGACACGGGCGAGGGAATGGACCACGAGACCCTGCCGAAAATCTTTGATCCATTTTTCACCACGAAGTTCACCGGCAGGGGGCTGGGGCTCGCCGCGGTGCTCGGAATCGTTCGGGGCCACCGGGGCGCGATCAAGGTTTACAGCGAAAAGGGGAAAGGAACCACCTTCAAGGTGTTGCTTCCCCCCGCGAAGGAGGCGCCGGAGGGGAAGGGTGTGAAGAGCGGAAACGACCGGGCATGGAGGGGAAGCGGCACCGTCCTTCTCGCCGACGACGAGGAAACTATCAGGGACCTGGGGAAGCGGATGCTCGAGCGTCTCGGCTTCGATGTCGTCACCGCGGCGGACGGGCGTCAGGCGGTTGAGGAATTTGCGCGTCAACCGGACGCGTTTTCCTGCATCATCCTGGATTTCACCATGCCCCGCATGGACGGCGAGGAGGCCTTCAGGGAGATGCGACGCATACGGAAGGGCGTGCGCGTGCTGATTTCAAGCGGCTACAACGAGAATGAAATCAGCCAGCGATTCGCGGGGAAGGGAATCGCCGGCTTCATCCAGAAGCCGTACCAGCTTGCGGGCCTTTCGGAAAAATTGAAGGGAATACTTGATGATTCCGGACGCCGGCGTGGGAAGGGTGGGCGGAAAGAATGATGAAACGCGGCTCGGAAGGACTCAGTTCCCGAAGCGGGAGAGGTCAACGGCGACCAGGTATTCCCTCACCGAGATAATGTCCTCGATCCATTCCGCGATCTCACCGTCATCAAGATTGTCCAGGACGTCGGGAAGAATGGTTTCCTTCGCGTATCCGACGTCGGCGGCGCCGTTCGAGAGAATCGATGTGTAGCGTCTCGTCAGGTAGGTGGGCTTCCGGGCCTGGTCTTCGCTCTCCCACATGTGACAGTTGACGAGCCCCCGGCCGTTTTCCCACTCGACGGTGCCGTAGGTGTTCGAAGAGAAAAATATTTTTTCGATGATGCCGCCGCCGTCGAGGTATATCACAAGGGATTTCGCGACGTAGTCCTTCTTGAGGAAAGAGGCGAAAGAGATCTTCCCGCCCGAGTCGTCCCGCTCGATTGATAAGAGCCGTATCCTTTCCGAGTCGCTCATTGCTGTACCTGATGGGTATGATGGTGATTTTCATGCGACGGTGCCGTTTTGGCCGGCACCGGGCAGGAGTATGCGCCGGCACCACGCCGGTCGTCAAGAATTAATAGCAGGCAATGGATTTTTTGCCATCCCGGGAGGATTAATTATTGACTGGATCCCCGCGCTGAAGGTAGACTATGGAACAATTCATGCGAGAAAGCGCCGTACCATCAGCTGCGGCGCGGGAGACAGTTCATGGCCTTCGCCGCAATTGACATCCCCGCGGAGCCTCCGCGGGATCCGGAACTATTCCGCGACAGGATCGATTTCGCCCTGGGCCTGAGGGGTGACATCCTTAACGGCTCTCTTTTCGCGATTTTCGCGTGCCTGCCCCTGGCCCTGGCCCTGACGGGGCCCTTCGAGACGGGCCCAATGGTGTTCAAGCTCTCGTGCTTCGCCGTTCTCGCCTACGTGGGGGTGCGCCTCTTCATCAGGTTCGCAAGGGCGAAGCGCGAGAGATTGCGCGCCTTCACGAAGGGAAGGTCCCGTCGCGGGACCGTGGTGAGCCACGGGAGGACCTTCGTGACCTGGAAGAGCGGAAGGGACTTTACCCTCATCGTGCAGGTCACGGGGGAGGACGGAAGGGTCCTGGAAAAGAAGATCCGGTCCGCCGATCGCGCACTCCATGAAATCCATCCCCTCCATGAGGAGATCGACCTGCTCCTGGACGCGGAATCGGGATCAATCTTCGTCCCCGCGGAGGCGGGTTGTGCCGCGACGTTCAGGTGAGGAGGGGATGCCAGGCTCCCCCGCGGGAGCGCCCCCGTTGGAGATCGACGGCGATGACCTGTTCCGCCGCGAGAGCAGGGGTAAAAAGGCCTGCTTCGTCCATGTCAACGACTCCCTGGTGTGTGACGAGAGCAATGTCATGTATATTGACCTGGGCTCGTGCGTTTCAGTGGTTCTCTGCGGGGTGGACGAGGGGCGCAGGGCCTGGCTGGGCGCGAACCACCTCTTCAAGTCCCGTATCGAAAACAGCGACATGGCCCTTGAACAGGTCGCCCATCTCTATCACCGCATCACCGACAACGGCGTCCGCCAGGTGAGGTGCCTCGGGCTGTTCGGAGGGGGGTACCGCGAAAGGAGTCTCGCGAAGGACGTTGCCCAGCTCAATGTCCGCACGATACTCGAGGCCCTGTCCCTCTTTAATCTCACCGTGGAGATATTCCAGACGGGCTACGCCCAGGCCGTGCGGGTGCTCAAGTCGGACACGATGAACAGCTTCCTCATACAGCACCGCCGCATCGGCGAGCGTTCCTCCCGGATCATAGAGATCCCCCTCGAACAGCTCTTTCCCCAAGTCTGACCGCCCCGCCGCGGAACCGCTCCGCCGTGAGCGACCGGGTCCGGACGCACCGCATCGATTTATCACACAACACGCGACATAACGCCATTAAAAGTATTAATGCGCACCAGCGGCTCCTGTCGATGTATTGAACAGAACAGCGACAGGGAGCCGCCGTCCCCCGGCGGCAGAACCGGCACAGCAGAGATACTACGTTCGGAGGGGCGGCCCAATGGTCCCGGAGCACCGCTATGTCTCGATACGCGAAACCGCCTCGATACTCGAGGTTTCATCGGCAACGGTGCGGAACTGGATACGCCATGACTACCTGCGTCCCGAAGGACGAAGCAGGGGCATGCGCTTTCGCTACGACGAGGTGAGGGACCTGGAGGAGCGGATTAGAAACGGGGCCCTTCCCCGGCTCATGCGCCGGGCGAACAAGTCGGGGGCGCGGGGCAGCTTCATCCCCGCCGAATACCTGCGGGACGGGACGCCCCGGGGTTCAATCGAGGATGCCCTCGCGCTGATGCCGGAGGGGAAGGGCGGCGAGCGGGGGATCTTCCTCATGGCGCGTCCCCATGTGCTCCGCCGCACTGCCTCGCACCATAACGACCCCATTCGCCTGATCGACGAGGGATTCCGGATACCCGGGAAGCGGCATCTCGCCCGCGAGCTTGAATCGTGGCACCGGGACCTGGGTCGGTTCCGCCCCGGGAAGGAGGACCTTCGCTATTTAGAGGCTGAACTTCCGGACCAGAGGGACCTCCTGGGGCTTCTTTACCAGTCGTTGCTCAGGGAGGGTGCCAAGGCGAGGGCGGGGTCCTATTACACCCCCGCCGCCATCGTCGACGACATCGCCGGCGCGCTTGCGGAACCGGAACGGAAAGCGAGGATTCTCGATCCCTGCTGTGGTACGGGGCAGTTCCTCCTTTCTTTCCTGAGAAGAACAAAGGACCCGGATTGCCTCTGGGGTTATGACGTCGACCGGGTTGCCGTGCGGATCGCCCGCATCAACCTGATGCTGGAGTTCAGCGCGCATGATTTCGATCCCCACGTGTACCACGCTGATTTTCTACTCGGGAAACCGCCGGCGGTACGGGAGGGTTTTGACGTCGTGGCGACGAATCCTCCCTGGGGACTCCACTACGGCCCACGGGAGCGCGCGCGCCTGAAGGAGCTTTTCCCCGATATCGGGTCTCTCGAATCGTTCTCCTGCATTCTCAAGCGGGGCATTGATACCCTGAAGGAAGGGGGACGCCTTTCCTTTCTCCTTCCCGAGTCGATCATGCACGTGAAGTCCCATGCCGACATTCGCGACTACATCCTCCGGACCACCCGTATCGAGGGGATACGCCGCCTGGGAAGGGTGTTCTCAAACGTTTTCACGCCGGTCATCCGTCTCGATCTTCTCAAGGGCGCTTCTTCCGGGAAAGGCGGCCGCGGACGGTGCAACGGCGGCGTGGTGCGCCAGGAGCGCTTCCTCAAAAATTCAGGCCGCGTCTTCGATATTGATACCAGTGCCGAGGACGCGGAGGTAATCGATGAAATATTCGGGCACCGGCATGTCACCCTCAAGGGACGCGCCGACTGGGCCCTGGGTATCGTCACGGGAAACAACGACGCGTTGCTTCGCCCCGGAAGGGGCGGCGGCGGATGGGAGCCGATATGGAGGGGAAGAAACGTCGAGCACTATTTCCCGGGGGAGCCCGAGAGCTCCATACGATTCGTTCCCGACCGCTTCCAGCAGGCGGCCCCGGAGTGGAAATACCGATCCAGGGAAAAGCTCATATACCGCTTCATCTCGAAGCGCCTTGTCGTCGCCTATGACGATGCCGGGCGCCTCACCCTGAACAGCGCCAACTGCATCCTGCCGAAACGGGGGGACTATCCCGCGAAGGCGGTCCTCGCCCTTTTCAATTCCTCGCTCTACCAGTTTCTTTTCCAGAAGCGGTATGCCTCCATCAAGGTCCTCAGGGGGCACCTGGAGGGCATGCCCCTTCCACTCTGGGATGATCGCGTCCTGGAGGGACTGGTGAGGATGGCCGACGCCGTTCTGGAGCGCCGCGCCACCATGGAGGAGGCCGACGATTACATCATGAAACACTACGGTCTCGGCGATGACCGCCGGCGGCACATACTCGGCGCCGTGGAATGAAGCGATAGGGGTGACCTGCCATTACGCCGCGTCGGCGCCCGGCGACTCGTTGACGAGGCGCAGCCTGAGGGCGCGCATCGAATCCAGGTAATCATCGACAAGGGAATCCAGGCGTTCTTCGCGGTATCCCGCCGTGGCGATGGGCGCGCCGAAGGCGACATGTATCGTCCCCGGGGTGATGAGAAGCGAATCGGGTTTGAGGGTTTTCCCCGTGCCTTCGATGAATATCGGCACCAGGGGCACGCCGGTCTTCAGGCAGAGGTGGAAGAGTCCCTTCTTCATGGGCCCGAGATTTCCGTCCCTGCTCCGGGTGCCCTCGGGAAAGATGACGATCCTCCGTCCCTCCCGGATCTGGTCCGCCGCCCGGTCCATGCTTTCAATCGCGCGGGTCCGGTCGCTCCGGTCAATGGTGACGTAGCCGTTGATTCTCATGTGGGCGCCGAGGAATGGTATCTTCATCAGCTCTTTTTTGATTATCCATCCGAAGCGGACAGGGAGCACGGCGCAGAGCACCCAGACGTCGAAAAAGCTCTGGTGATTGGAGGCGAATATCTGGATCTCCCCGGCGTGTATGTGCTCGATGCCCGTAACCCTGACCCGGATGCCGCAGGCCAGGAGGATCGTCTGTCCCCATCATGCAGAGGTGGGAGAGTTCGCCGCCGGGGCTCACGGGTACCGAGAGGATGGAGAGTGTGCCCCAGAAAACGGTGCTCAGGACGATGAGGAGCCAGCTCAGGATAGATCGGGCGTAGCGTACAAGAATCATCGGCATCTCCGCGCGGGACTTTTTCTTTTCCTGTTGTGGCGCCGCGTCCCGTGTATTCCTTCGCCATTTATACAGAATCCCGATCCGAAGAGCAATAAAAAAAACGCTGCCCCCTGTTGCCCCGCGATCTCATAACGGGGCCCGGAAGGTATTTCAATTGACTTTTTATCCCGCCCGCTTCAAGGTATACGACGCCGGAGATCAGCGCCCCCGCCCCGGGCTGGGGGATCCCGCGGTATTTTCCACGGAGCGGTGTTTTGTTAATCACGTCACTTCGCCACCTGTTGAGAAACAAGCGTTCCCTCATCGTGTCTCTCCTTATCGTTATCGCGGGGATACTCGTCGTGACCGCGGGAGCTTCCTTTGTCGACGGTAAAATGCATGATCCGGATTCGACCGTCACCGCGCGCCCGGGAGCAGACCGGGGAAGGGCGCTTGTCCTTGCGGATCCCCCCTCGGCACGGAACATCGGGCTCGCGGTGGATTACCTTGAGGACCCCGATGGGCAGCTTGCCATAGGGGAGGTTGTTTCGGCGGCGCCCGACCGTTTCAGGCCTTCCCACCAGGCGGTGCCGAACTTCGGCATTACCAGGTCGGTCTACTGGATGCGCTTCACCCTGGTCAATCCGGGACGCGGCCCCCTGTTTTTCGATCTAGTGGTCGCCTATCCCCAGCTTGACGAGATCATCCTTTTCAGGCCCGTCGGCGGCGGGGGCTACTCCGGGGTCATGTCAGGCGACAGGAGGCCCTTCCTGGAACGCGGGGTCCCCGACGTGCGTTTCGTCTTTCCCCTTCGACAGGACCCCGGGGCGGTCACCTACTACCTGAGAATCCGTACAATAACGTCCCTCAGGGTCCCGATTTCGGTCATCTCCCGCGAGGAGACGAATCGTGATGCCGTCCGCGATGCCGGGCTTACCGGTCTCTACTACGGCGTGCTCATTATCATGATGGTGTACCATTTTTTTATATTTTTTTCCGTGAAGTCAAGGGAATACCTCTATTACGTGTTCTGCATAGGGGGATTTATCATGATCTCCCTTGCCCTGGACGGGTACGGTTCCCGCTACGTCTGGCCCGGCAACCCGGAGTTCTCCGTCACCGCGGTGCATCATTTCCTCGGCAACGTCCTCTACCTGGTCTTCACAAGGGAGTTCCTGGGAACCCGGGCGCACACCCCGCGTCTTGACAACGGCCTCCTTGCCGCCATAGCGCTGGGAACCGTGGGGCTCGTGGTGAACCTCTTCATACCGAACAGCATTGAAATGGTGATGCTCGCGGTGGGGTGCACCGCCGTCACGATATTCCTGGTGGTTACGGCCATTTCACTCTCCATTCGCCAGAGGGTCGCCCAGGCCGGGCTTTTCGCGGCGTCGTGGTTCCTGTTTATCCTGGCGGTGGTGATGTATATCGCCCAGGCCTTGGCGGTTGTCCCCACCGGTTTCTCGGCGATGTCTCTCTTCAAGACGGCCCTCGTCGTCCAGATGCTCATCTTTTCCTTCGGCCTCGCTGACAGGATAAACGTGATGCGGAACAGGCTCGAGACGCTCAACAGGAACCTCGAGGTCGAGGTGGTCGAGCACGTGAGGGACAAAGAGGCCCTGAGGAGGAGCGAGGAGCGTTTCCGCGGCGTCGTGGAGAGGAATTTCGACCTCATATTCACCATGGACAGGGAGGGGCGCTTCACCTATCTCTCCCCGTCGGTGGTCCCCCTGACGGGCTACCGCGCGGACGAGCTCCTGGGAAAAAGCTTCTGGGAGTATCTCCAGGACGACATGAAGGGCCTCGCGATGCTTACCTTCGGCGATCTCCTGAAGGGGAAAGAGGTGATCGGGTACGAGACCACGGTGCTGAGGAAGGACGGCATACGCGTGAGCCTCGAGGTGAACATCGCGCCGATCATAACGCGGGGTGACGTGATAGGGTTCCAGGGCATAGGAAGGGACATTACCGAAAGGAAGCTCGCCGAGGAGACCCTCATAGAGGAAAAGGAGCGTCTCTCCATCACACTCCGGTCGATTGCAGAGGGCGTGATCGCCACGGACACGCGTTTCCGCGTTCATCTCATGAACAGCGCGGCCGAGCAACTCACGGGGTGGCACCAGACCAGGGCCAAGGGGCGTCCCCTCCGTGATGTCCTGGTCCTGGTTGACCGCGATACCGGCGCCAGGAAGGAATTTTCGGGACCGGTGATCGAGGAATTCTCCGCTGCCTCGAGGTCAGGATCACTCCTCATCAGGAGCGACGGGTCCGAGCGGATCATTTCGGAACGCGCGGCCCCGATCCGGGACCGCGGGGGAGGTGTCGGAGGATACGTGTTCGTCATCCGTGACATCACCGAGGAAGTCAAGTTCCGCAACGAGCTTCTGAAGATCGAGAAGCTTGAATCGATCGGCATACTGGCGGGGGGGATAGCCCACGACTTCAACAATATCCTTACGGCCATCATCGGGAATATCACCCTCGCCAGGCTTGTCTCTCCGGAAAACGGGCGGCTTAACGAAATACTCGCCGACGCGGAGCTGGCATCCCAGAGAGCCAGAGACCTCACCCAGCAGTTCCTTACCTTTTCCAAGGGCGGGGCGCCGGTTCGCCAGATCGCCTCCGTGGAGGAGATCATACGGGACTCTTCGCGTTTCGTGCTCCGGGGCTCCCGGGTGCGGTGCGTCTATGATTTCAAGGAGGGGCTGTGGCCCGTGAACGTTGACGTGGGGCAGTTCAGCCAGGTGATACAGAACCTGGTGCTCAACGCGGAGCAGGCGATGCCCGAGGGGGGCGAGGTCACCATCGTCACGGACAACCTCACGGTGCGCAAGGATTCCGGGATGCCCCTGGATCCGGGGAAATACGTGAAGATCGTGGTGTCCGACAGTGGCGTGGGCATTCCCACCGAGAACCTGTCAAAGGTCTTCGACCCCTATTTTACCACCAAGGCCGGGGGGAACGGCCTCGGTCTCACGAGCACCTTCTCCATCGTCAAGAGGCACGACGGCTACATCTCCGTGGAATCCTCCCCGGGGTCGGGAACCTCGTTTTCCATCTACCTTCCTTCAACCGATTCCGTCGAGGTGGCGGTGAAGGGCGTGGAGGCCAGGCCCGCCCCCGCGACGGGAAAGGTGCTCTTCATGGACGACGATGAGGCCGTCAACGTCACGGCGAGTAAAATGCTCGAGCACCTGGGCTTCCGTGTCGAGATCGCCCACGACGGAGGGCAGGCGGTTGATCTTTACGAGCGATCCCTGGATGCCGGGGAGCCCTTTGACGTGGTGATACTGGACCTCACGATACCCGGCGGCATGGGGGGCAAAAAAACCCTCGAGCGGCTCATGGCCCTCGACGGCGGCGTCAGGGCCGTTGTGTCCAGCGGCTATTCCACGGACTTGGTCATGGCGCACTACCGGGATTACGGCTTCAGGGGGGTCATCGCGAAGCCCTACCGGATAGACGAGCTCTCCCGCGTTTTAAACATGGTAATGATGGAGGGATGAATGGCGAAGGCGGTGTTCATACATGGAGCCGGCGGCGCGGGGGAGCAATGGTGCTACCAGACCGAACGGTTTCCCGAAAGCGACGCCATAACCCTGCCGGGCCATCCGGGGGGTGAACCCCTCGCGAGCGTCGAGGAGTACGCGGAGTGGGTGTATCAATACGTCCGGCGGAAAGGGTACGGGGCAACCATCCTGGCGGGCCACAGCATGGGTGGCGGTATCGCCCTGTCCTGCGCCCTCTCGCATCCCGAGATATGCGCGGGTCTTGTCCTCATCGGTTCCGGTGCGCGCCTCCGGGTGAACCCCTCCTTTCTGCGCGTGCTGGACGAGAACAGGGAACGGCCCCCGGAATGGTACCGTGAGTATGCCGCGGCGATGCTCGACGGAGTGGATCCAGAAGTTCGCCGGAGGGTGCTTGACATCCAGTGCGCCGTTCCCGTTTCGACCCATCTCAACGACTTCCTCTGCTGCGACAGGTTCGATGTCATGGAAAGAATCGCCGGGATCAGCCTCCCCACCCTGGTCCTCTGCGGCGGGGACGACGTCATGACGCCGGTCAAGTATTCGAAGTACCTGGCTGATGCGATACCCGGATCGCGCCTGGTCGTTATTCCCGGTGCCGGGCACATGGTCTTTCTACAGAAACCCGAGGAGGTAAACAGGGAGCTCGTGGGGTTTTTCGCGGCAATCCCCTGACCGCGGGGGATGCGCCGGCGTCGTCTGAACCGGCGCGGTGTGCTCGTGAAGAAAAGCCCCGCGTGTGTACCCGTGGCGCGGCCAATGAAGCTTCCGGAAAAAATCATCGATTTTCACGTGCACCTCTTCCCCGACAGGATGTTCGAAGCGATCTGGGAATATTTTTCCTCAGTGTACCGGTGGGACGTCCGCTACAGGATGTACGCCCGGGAGTGCGTGGCCTACCTGAGGGAGCACAACGTTGAGAAGATCGTCTATTCGAATTACGCACACCGGGAAGGGATCGCCGAAGAACTGAACGAGTGGAACCACCGGTTCCTGGAGGAGCATCCCGACGTCTACTGCTTCGCCGCCTTTCATCCCGGCGACGAAAGGGCCCTTGACCTCGCGGCGCGGGCCCTCGAGCATCCCCGGGTCATCGGGTTCAAGCTCCAGCTCCTTGTCCAGCGTTTTCATCCCCACGACGAGCGGCTTTTTCCCCTTTACGAAACGGTCATCGAGAGAGGGAAGCGGATACTCTTCCACGCGGGAACCGGACCCGTGGGGAACGAGTTCGTCGGTCTCGAGCATTTTGCCAGGCTCCTCGATCGCTATCCCGATCTTCCGGCAAATGTCGCGCACATGGGAGCCTACGAATACCGCGGCTTCATGGATCTCCTCGACGCGCATCCCCGCCTGCGCCTTGACACGTCCTTCGCGTTTTTCCGCGAGTTCCAGGGACGGGGCGGGTTCGATCTCGGCGGCGGGGAACTGGAGCGTCACGGGGACCGCGTTCTCTACGGATCCGATTTCCCCAACCTGATCCTGCCCCGGGAATCAGAGCTGGAGACCCTTCTTTCATACGGTCTCTCGCCGGGGTTCTATGAAGGGCTGTTTTACCGTAACGCCGCAAGGCTCATCGCCGAACATTCGCCTCAGGGGTAAGGGATGGAATTCAAGGGGCCACAACCGAGGTCGCGATGGTATGACGGCCTCCTCTACAGGCTGGGTGCCGATCCGATCGCGGGAGGCTCCTTCCTCGGGACGGTGTCCTCCTGCGTGTTCGATAACGCATCAGTGATAGATATCGGCTGCGGCGTCGGCACCCTCGTGGTCGGCCTGGCGGCGAAGTGCTCCCGCGTGACCGGTGTTGAGCTTTCTCCCAGGATGGCGGCCTACGCCGGGAAGAGGGTAGCGGCGCGGGGTATACGAAACGCGGAGATCGTCCTCGCCTCAGCCACGGAGCTGTCGTCGCGCGTCTCCGGGTGGTACGACTTCGCGGTCATGACGCAGTTCCTCCATGAGATTTCGGCGGATGTCCGTGACGCCGTCATGGCCGAGGCACTTAAAGTGGCCCGGGAGTTCATCATAGCCGATTTCATCGCCCCCTTCCCGGTGACCCTGCAGGCGCGCGTGATACGGGTTCTTGAGATGGCCGCGGGAAGGGAGCATAACGGTAATTTCAGGGAATGGCTTGACCGGGGAGGGCTTGACGGCTTCCTCGAATACCACGGATTGAAGATCGTGAACGAGAGGCGTTTCTCAAACGGAACGGGCAAGATTGTAAGGGCGCTGCCCCGGTGATCTCCCTTGAAGGATGATTATCCTGTTGACAAATCCCCCCCCGCGCCGTATCACGTGGGGGATAACGAATCCCCCGTGGAAGGTGTCATGCCCGACATGATTGAAACCTACCAGCATCGCCCCACCAGGGCCGAGATATCCCTGGGCGCGATCCGCAACAACCTGGAGATCGTCAGGTCACTGGTGGGAGAGGACGTTGCGGTCATGGCCATGGTGAAGTCAAACGCCTACGGCCACGGCATACAGACCGTGTCGAGAACGCTCCTTGACGCGGGGGCCCGCTACCTGGGCGTCGCCTATCTTGAAGAGGCGGTCTATCTCAGGAAATGCGGGATCACCGCGCCGGTCCTGGTGTGCGGCGCCATCAACACGGACCAGATAGACGATTTCCTGGCGCACGATATCGAGATCACCAGCAGCTCCATCGACAAGTCAAAAGCGATATCAGAGGCGGCGGTGCGGCACGGCGTCGAGGCGAAGGTGCATATCAAGATCGACACGGGCATGGAGAGGATCGGCGTTCACTGGTACCACGCCGCTGGCTTCATCGACCGCACCCTGGACCTTCCCGGCATCAGGGTCAGGGGGATTTTCTCCCACCTGGCCAGGGCCGAGAGCGACCCGGGTTTCACGGAATCGCAGATCAACCGGTTCGAGGAGGCGGTCGGTCACATGGAGCGGAGGGACGCCCTGCCCGAATTCGTGCACCTGGCGAATTCCGCGGGGGTTCTCGGCAGGCCGAAATCGCACTTCACCATGGTGCGTCCCGGCATCATGCTCTACGGGTACGATCCCTTCGGGTACGATCCCGGTCGCGAGTACGCCGGGAAGCGGCTGATGCCCGCCATGTCGCTCAAGACCAGGGTCTCCTATTTCAAGGTATGCCCCCCGGGAACGGGCATCAGCTACAACCATTCATACGTCACGAAGGAGCAGACCAGGATCGTGACGCTTCCCCTCGGATACGGCGACGGGTACAACCGGCTTCTTTCCAACAGGGGCCGCGTGGTCATACGGGGGAGGGTCTATCCCGTGGTGGGGACGGTGTGCATGGACCAGATCATGGTGGACATCGGACCCGGGGGCACCGCGTACAACGGCGATGACGTGCTTCTCTTCGGGGAAATGGACGGGTGCGCCGTGCCCCTCGATTCGCTCTGCGAGGCGATCGGCACCATTCCCTACGAATTTCTCTGCTGGATAAGCTCCCGCGTGCCCCGGGTCTACGTCGATTAGGCGTCGGGACCGCCCGGGACCGTTCGGTCGGCCTCTCCCCTCATGGCTGCGAACCGCGCGAAAAGCCACGGCGCGCCGAAGGAACACCAGATACCAATGACCCAGTAGCGGGCGAATCCCGCAAGGAGCGTCTCAGGCAGGACCGCCTTGAGCCCCAGGCGCAGTACCGCGATGACGGCGATGCCGATGAACGCCTTCGCCGCCTGCCAGGGAAGCCTGGCCCGGGGTGTGAAGACTATTCTCTTCTCCCCCGCGAGGGCGCCGGCAAGGAATCCCGAGAGTGTGCCCGTGGTCGCGTAGACATGTTCACCCGTGAGGCTGAGACAGGCGACCAGGGGAACAATGACGATAAGGGCCGCCAGGATCCACTCGTTGAATCTATGGTAGTGGGCTCCTCCGAACGACACGACGGGCATGATGACCGCGAGGGAGAGGGCGCCGATGACAATGCCCCCGGCGACATCGCCGAGATAGTGGACACCCAGGTAGAGGCGGGAGTAGGGGACCAGGATGATCATGGCGGCACAGATTACCCGGAGGAGCGCCCGGCGGTGGAGAATGGCCAGTGAGGTCCAGAAGGCCAGGGAGCCCTGGGTATGGCCGCTCGGGAACCCGGGGCCCTGCGGAGCGTGGCGCAGGGCGAGCTCGCGTATCCCCGGAAGCAGTTTCTCCGGATCGGGCCGGGGATGGTTAACCGCGTATTTTATCCAGTCGTTGAGCGTCATGGTGACGAGGAATGCCGCCCCGGCGTAAATCGCCATGCGCCTGTCCCAGCACCAGTAGACAACCGGCAGCGCCACGAGATAGAAGGGCTCATCACCCGCCGCGGTGATGACCGCCATCACCGCGTCGAGCCATGGCCCGGCGAAGAGATGCAGCCCGTTCAGTGTTTCCTCTCCAAAGAGGACGCCGTTGCCCAGGAGCGTTTCCATGTTCCTCCTTTGTCGCCCTCCCCGGGGCGCAGCGTTACCGGTGGTATTTCTCCCTTAGTTCTTCAAGGGGAAGCGTCAGCATGACCGTCGTATTGATTGACGATATAATGGTGATCGGGTTCATCTCGCCGATACCCCAGCTGTTCAGGATCACGTCGATCTTGGCGTATCCCAGGCCGAAGCCGGACTCGCTCGTATCAATGTAATCGACGAAGAATTCGTGCTCTCTTCCCTCCTCCCTGTAGCGTCGGTGCTCGTCGCGCTTTTCGTGGATCCTGTTGAGGTCCCGCTTGAGAATCGGGGCGGTGTTCGTCACCTCAATGTAGATGTAGTGTTCGTCGATCTGGATGCGCAGGATGACCCTGATATTATTCTCCCGTATCGCCGCACGCATCCGGTTGATGTTTTCAAGCGTGCCGATGAGGGTCTTTTCTTCGGCGGTGCAGGGCCGCCCCTCCCCGTAGGCCCTGTTCTTTATCGTCAGGAGGCGTGATTCCTCGTTCAGAATATCCCGGACGACGGAGGAAATGCCGCTCGAGTCGAGTATCTCCTCCGCGATATGGTTGAATCGATCGGGGATCCGGACAAGGTCGTCAATGTCCTCGTCGATCTCCTTCCCGGTCTTGTCGGGCCATATCTGCCTGAATCGCGCATGTATTTTTTCCCTGATAAGAAGGTACTTGTAGTTCGACTTCACCGCGTTTTTAATAAGTTCATCGACGCAGGCGAATAGTTCGGAGGAGAGGGACTCCAGGCCTGCCTGCCTGAGAATCGCCAGGCCCGCCTCGACGATCCGGTCCCTCGCCTGGCGGCTGTAGATCTGGATGAAGCCTTTTATCTGTCGCATTTACTCTACCCGGTCGTCCGTTCGGGGCACAGGGATACCATGATTCGGCATAAAGTCAAGAGCAATTCACGCGTTCGTCCCAACGGGTCATTCGGTATACCCTCAGGCCCATGGCTATGCCGGGACGGCCCTCTCCGACGGCATCCTGGATTCACGGATTTGAAAAAAAAATTGATCTTTTTGTTGACAGAACCCGCCCGTGGGCCATTTATGCCGTCAAGCGGTGAGCACCACCGTCCGATACAGTTATTGATATGGAAAAGGAATTGATGACATCGGCATCCGGCAGCCTTCTTCTCGGTCTGCTCTTGGGCCTTTCCGGCGAATGCGGGGGTCCCGTTTTGTGATGCCTGTACGACAGGGGCAAAAGGCAAAAGCCGTCACAAAACGTGGCGGCTTTTTTTATGCCGGGGGGCCGATACGAAACGGCATGCCGCCGCCGGTGCGTCACCTTGCAGAATCGTGGAGGAATCGGGAATGATAATTAGTGTGTCATCTGCGAAGCGGGAGGAAGGCCGGGGCGTATGCCCCCGATCGCTTGGATCGCGCCGATCGCGACGGAAATCGATCTTTAGAATAATAGGAGAATAACCATGGCCGACAGGGATAAAATATTCATTTTTGACACGACGCTTCGTGACGGGGAGCAATCCCCCGGTTTCACGATGAACATTACTGAGAAGATACTCTTCGCCGAGCAGCTGATGAGACTCGGTGTTGACGCGATCGAGGCGGGCTTCCCAATCGCCTCGGAAGGGGATTTCGAGGCGGTGCGGAGGATCAGCGAGCGGGTGAGGGGGGTGCAGATAGCGGGCCTTGCCAGGGCCAACCCGAAAGATATTGACGTGGCCTGGGACGCCATCAGGGTCGCCGAACATCCCCGCATCCACACCTTCATATCCAGCTCGGACATCCATATCGAGCATCAGCTGAAAAAGACAAGGGAAGAGGTGTTGAAGATCGCCGTCGAGTCGGTGCGGCAGGCCGTGAGCCATACGAAAAACGTGGAGTTCTCGCCCATGGACGCCACCAGGAGCGACCCGGTGTATCTCGCGGAGATGGTCACCGCCGTCATCGAGGCCGGCGCGACCACCGTCAACATACCCGACACGGTGGGGTACACCACACCGTCCGACTTCGGAAGCCTCATCCGGTATCTCTTCGGCCATGTCCCGAATATCGGGAAGGCGGTCATATCCGTGCACTGTCACAACGATCTTGGACTGGCCGTGGCGAACTCCCTCGCCGCCATCGAGGCCGGCGCCCGCCAGGTGGAGTGCACGGTGAACGGCATCGGCGAGAGGGCGGGCAATACCGCCATGGAGGAGGTCGTCATGGCGGTCCGCACCAGGGGCGACCTCTTCCGCGTCAGAACCGACATCGACTCGAAGCAGATCATGAAGGCGAGCCGCCTCCTCACGACCATCACGGGGGTCCCGGTCCAGCCGAACAAGGCCATCGTGGGGGCCAACGCATTCGCCCACGAATCGGGAATCCACCAGGACGGCCTGCTGAAGAACGCCATGACCTACGAGATCATGCGGCCCGAGGATGTCGGCATCACCAAGTCGACCCTGGTGCTGGGGAAGCATTCGGGGCGCCATGCCGTCATGGAAAAACTCGCCTCCCTCGGTTTCAACCTCCAGGGCGAGGAGCTCGAGCGTTTCTTCCGTCTCTTCAAGGCCCTCGCGGACAGCAAGAAAGAAGTCTTCGATGAGGACATCATGGTCCTCGTGGGCGAGTCCCTCCACCGGGAAGACGCGGAGCGGAGGTATCGCGTGGAGAATGTCCAGATTTCGACGGGGATGTTTTCCCCTCCCATGGCCATGGTCACCATCAAGGACCGCCTCAACGGGAACCGCGAGGTCTTCGAGGTCGCCCACGGCAACGGGGGGGTCGACGCGGGGGTCCTGGCGGTCAAGAAGATCACCGGCACCACGGCGCGCATCGAGTCCTTCAAGCTGACGGCCATTACGGGTGGCTCGGACGCCGTGGCGGAGGTCCATGTCACCGTGTCCGACCAGCATGAGGGGAGGGATATCCGCGCCTATGGCAGCTCCGCCAATATCGACGTTTCCATCGCGGGTATACACTCCTTCGTGGACGCCCTGAACAAGCTTGAGTACATTAAGATTGCCGGGGGCTACCGGCGCGAGATGAACGGCAACGGGCGAATATAGAATCGCCGGGGCGAGGGGGGGAGGCGGACAACCCTCCGCGCCTCGCATCTCCCCGACAGCCCCTTGGGCGATGCGTACCGCCATGGGTGGTTGCACCCGGATTATCGCGCAGTTATGACAGGTAGCGGAGCCTTAAAAAGATTTTTGAACACTATACAAAAATATAGTATTTTGCTTGACATAATCCCGGCCATGGTATAGACATCGATTAATTCGCGTGGCGCTGTGGAGAATGAAGTTTTTTTGTTCTTTACAAATTTATGCGACATAAGCTTTATTAAAACAGGCGTCATCTTCGTATAGCATCAGGAATGCCGCGCTGGCCGCGGTACCGGTACTACAGGAACAGGGGTATATGCATGGCTGAACCAAAAGAAGCAAACCAGAAAGACCAGAAAGAAATGAACCAGAAGGCACAGGCCCTGGAATCCGCCATCATGCAGATCGAAAAGCAGTTCGGCAAGGGCTCCATCATGCGGCTCGGCGACGAGAGCATGATCGTGCAGGTTGGGGCGATATCCACGGGGTCCCTGGAGCTGGATATCGCGCTCGGGATAGGGGGCGTGCCCCGCGGCAGGGTCGTCGAGATATACGGGCCTGAATCCTCGGGGAAGACGACGCTCACGCTGCACGTCGTGGCGGAGGCGCAGAAGGCGGGCGGCGTGGCCGCCTTCATAGACGCCGAGCATGCCCTGGATCCCGCCTACGCCGGAAAGCTGGGCGTGAAAACGGAGGAACTCCTCGTCTCGCAGCCCGACACCGGCGAGGAGGCCCTTGAGATCGTGGAGGCCCTCGTCCGCTCGGGTGCCGTGGATATCATCGTGATCGATTCAGTCGCGGCCCTGGTGCCCAAGGCGGAGATCGACGGGGACATGGGAGATTCCCACATGGGCCTCCAGGCCCGTCTCATGAGCCAGGCCCTCAGGAAGCTGACCGGTGTCATATCGAAATCGAAGACCTGCGTGGTCTTCATCAACCAGATACGGATGAAGATCGGGGTCATGTTCGGCTCCCCGGAGACCACCACGGGAGGCAACGCCCTCAAGTTCTACTCGTCGGTGAGGCTCGACATACGGAGAGTGGAGACCCTTAAAAACGGTGATGAGGCGATCGGCAACCGGGTCAGGGTCAAGGTCGTCAAGAACAAGGTGGCCCCGCCCTTCCGCCAGGCCGAGTTCGACATCATGTACAACACCGGCATCTCCCGCGAGGGGGATATCCTGGATCTCGGCGTGCGCAATGAAATCGTGAAAAAATCAGGCACCTGGTATTCATACGGCGAGGAGAGGATCGGCCAGGGAAGGGAGAACGCCAAGAAGTACCTCCAGGAGAACCCGACGGCAGCCCAGGAGATCGAGAGGAAAATAAAGGAATCCGTGGGTCTCGCGGCCCCCGGCGGGGAATCCGGAAAGGCATCGGAACAAAAGCAGGCGGCCCAGGCATAGGCCGGCCGGCGGGTTCTTCGCGCGGTGAGCGGCGGAAAAGCGGGCCGGTCCGGCAAGGCCGGGGAGGAGAAAATTCGTCTTAAAACGCCTGATGACATCAGGCGGATAGGCGAAGCGGGGGCCATCGCATCAGAGATATTCCGTGGGCTGGGGAGGATGTCCCTCGAGGGACTCTCAACATGGGATCTCGATTCGATGATAGAATCGATGATCCTCCGGCTGAAAGGCCGTCCCGCCTTCAAGACCGTCATGCGTTACGGCGCCTCATCCTGCATATCCCTTAACAACGAGGTTGTTCATGGCGTACCCTCAAAGAAAAGAAGGATACGCGACGGCGATCTCGTCAAGATCGATATCGGAGTGGTCTTAAACGGCTACTTCTGCGATGCCTGCCGCACTTTCACCGTGGGATCGGTTTCCGACAATGCCAGGCTCCTGGCCCTTGCCGCCGGCAGGTGTCTTGAACTCGCGGTGGAGGAGATGGTGCCGGGTCACCGGATCGGTGACATAGGGTTCGCCATTGAGGAGCACGCCACGGCGGCGGGATACAGCGTGGTGCGTGATTACTCCGGCCACGGGGTGGGATTCGCGCTCCATGAGCCTCCCAAGATACCGCATTACGGAAGGAAGGGAACCATGGGGATCTTGAAGCCGGGCATGGTGCTTGCCGTGGAGCCGATGCTCAATGAAGGAGGGCCCGCCGTGCGTCTTCTCGATGACGGGTGGACCGTTGTGACGGCTGACGGAAGTCTCTCTGCGCACGTCGAACACACTATCGCCGTCACCGGCGAGGGCCCCCTGGTGCTCACGGGATGAGACGGGAGGGTAATCCGGTTTTGACTTAATCGTTGACAAAAAATCCTTGGAACTGTATTCTTCAAAGACGCTGCGATGCGTCACCAGTGCCGGATTGGTTGGCAGTCATTACTGCCCGAAAAGCAGATGCAGCG
>CAZKPR010000031.1:0-27245 GCA_964554685.1 uncultured Leptospirales bacterium
CCGACTTCTGTATAAGGCCCCGGCGCTCTTCATCGATTCGCTTGAGCCTGTCGAGGTCCACGACGCCCTGCATGTTGCGTTTCTCGAGCAGGGCGCTCAGCATAGGGATGTCGTCTCTGATGTATTTCGGGTCTATCATGGCGGGACTCCGGGGTGAAAGATTCTTCCCCAGAGAAGCGCCAGGGGCCTGATTTTGTCAAGGGGGAAACTGGTCAGCCCGGGGCCGACGACCGCAAGGAACACGCGGCATCGCCACGGTTCCCGATGAATTGTTCTTGAATTTTTTTGTTATGGAATAATGAATGAGAAGAGGAAAAAAATGTGGTCAGGGGCGGAATCGAACCGTCGACACGTGGATTTTCAGTCCACTGCTCTACCGACTGAGCTACCTGACCACTTGAAACGATACACACCTATTATATGGGGATAAATTGTCAATAAAAAAAACCGCGCTCCTGGCGTGTCTCCTGGCGGCTTTGTTCAATGCGCCGGTCACGACGGCGGCGCCCGCGAGGACCTGGGAATACTACCTGGAAAAGGGCCGTGTGCAGTACCGGGCCGGCATGCTTGACTATGCCATCTTCAACCTCGCGCAGTGCCTGGACGCCAACCCCCGGTGCCTTGAGGCCGCCAATCTCCTGGCCTCGATTTATATTCAAAAGAACAGGAAGATGCGCGCAATCGAATATTACCACCATTCCCTCGGGATTGACGAGGGCCAGGCGGAAGTTCACTACGCCCTTGGCGAACTCTACGAATTTTTCATCGAGCGCGAGAAGGCCTTTAACCACTACCTTCGGTGCGTGGAGATCGACCCGGGCCACGTGAGGGGCCATTCGAGCCTCGTGCGGTTTTACCTGGCCCGCAACGATTCCACCTCGGCCGAGCGGCATACCGCGACGGGCCTCCGTCTCGCCGGGGAGAGGTTCGGGACCCGTTTGGCCATGGGGGAGGAGGCCAGGAAAAAGGGGAAATACCGGGAAGCCCTTGACATCTATGAGGGTATAGTCAGGGAGGCGCCGATTCTCGACCAGGCCTATATCGGCTATTATGATGTCTGCCGGGACATGGGCGATTATGCCTCGGCCGCGCGGATACTCGAACGTCTCGTCTTCGTCAGGCCCGATTTCAAAAAAACCTACCTGCTTCTTGGAGACATCTATTACAACAGGAAGCTCCCGGGACCCAGGAAGGTCCACCTGGACAGGGCGATTCAGAATCTGCAAAAGGCCGCGGAGCTTGATCCCGACAACTACGAGGCCTGTCTCATGCTGGCGGAGATTTTCGACTCAATGGGCAGGGAGGCCGAGTCGGCTGAATGGGGACGGCGGGCCCGGGAGGCCGAGGATCGTTTCCGGCGTGGACGATGACGCGCTATCTCTCCACGGCACGGGCCAGGGCCTTCACCCATTCACGGGCGCACCGGTCAAGGCCCCGGGGGGAGAGGTGGACCTCCTCCCAGCGTGATGTCACGTCCCGAAGTATCTCGTCGTCGTCGGGACCGGGGTATATGCCTTTTCCCGGGTCAACAAGCCCCCTCTGGGCGGTCTGGATATCGGGATTGGCGTCCCTGCCGTTGAAGGTCGACACGGCCACGAAGACGGGGGCGGTAACGCCCTGTTCCCTGATGCTTTCCAGCATGGCGTGAAAGGCCTTCCGGTAGCGCTCGATGTTCGATCCATCACCCCTCGTCCGCAGCTCCGAGCCTCCCTGGACCCAGAGGAGATGGGTGATCGCGAGTCCCCGGGCGCCTGATTCCATGATCGCCGAGATGATGCGCGAATGGAGATACCCGCCCCGGCTCCACTCCTCGATGGTCGTCGAGCCCACCCCGATAGTGATGAATACGACCCGGTCGTAGCGCCCGGAGCCCACCAGGAGATCCCCAAGCCGCGTCCATATGCTCCCCCTGTCCCCCGTGGGCCCCAGGAGGGGATCCGCGGCGCGGTAGCAGCGGCCGCGGAAGAAGTTGTAGACTCCGTTCATGGAGGCGTGCGTGGTTTCTCCGTGGTTGCCCGCGTTCGATTGGCCGAAGGCCAGGGCCACCATCACCTTCCCCCTCCCGATTTCCCCGCAGGGCACTTCGATCTTTCCGCGGGTGTCCCTGAAGCCGATGGAGCCGGGGAAGAGCCGGTTTTTAAGTGCGAGGAGCTGCGGGTAGGGGGGGAGGCGGTCCCTGTGTGAGTAGACACCGTAGAGGTAGGAGATGCCCAGGGCGCAGAGGATCGCGCAGGCGGCTATGGTCCGTTTCATGAAGCCCTATTCGATCCTTCTCGCCCTTCTTTTTTTCAGGGGAAGCACGTCGTCGTTCGCGTCGACCGATTCCAGGTCAACGGCCTGTTCGGGTTCCGCGTAGGATACCAGGGTGTCGGCTTCCCTGACGGTGAAGATCATCTTTTTCTTCAGCTGATCGCCGGGGAGCACGCGTCTCTGGAACTTGTAGATGACGAGTTTCTCTCCAGGGGAGATGCCGTCAAAGAGGCCCATGTTGACGATGATGCCTTCCTCCTTCTGCTTGAGCACGCGGCCCTTGAAGGGGATCATGTCGTAAATGCGCTTCGCCGCGCGCAGGGATACCTGGGGAAGGCTTTCGGGGCCCGACTCGTAAAGGGTAAAGCTCCCGATGAGGAATCCCTTGTGGTAATCGAGGAGCCGGCCGTCGAGGGCGATGTGGTTGCCGCTCTCCGAGAAGGTGCCGTAGACCACGTAATCAACGGGATCGATCTCTCCGGATTTGATTCTTCGGTCAACCTCGGCAAGGCTCTCCTCGAGGTGATCCCCCCCGCAGATGAGCCCGCACTCCACGGTTTTCCTCGACCGCATACCCACGGGCTTCATCCTGCCGAACTGTCCCAGGACAAAGCTGAGATGTCCCGCGATAACCCCCCCCGCGTCGGGATGGGAGCCCATCACTCCCGCGGGATCAAAGTCAAGGACCAGGATGACGGGGACGTCCCGCGGGGGGTCCTCGGCCGAATAGCCCTCGCGGTGGTAGAGCAGGTCCCGCCGTTTCATAACGGCGAGGGAGAGCTTCTCCTGCCATGTCCGGTCCTCGCCGATCCGGAGAATTTCCTTCATCTCGTCGATGTAGAAGCGGTTGAATCCCTCCGCCTGGTAGTAGTCCATGAGGAGGGTCCGGGCCTCGAGGTTCATCGGGTTGAGCATGATGGAGCGCCGCAGGTACATCACCGCCTGGTCCGGGTAATTCTTCCTGGTGCGCTCAAGGGCCCGCTCGTAGTTTTCCCTGTTGAGCATCACCCGGAGGGGATTGCCGATCTTGTAGTCCCTCAACACAAGGAAATCCTCCACCCGGGCCCGGAGGATCGAGTCAGCGGGGTCTTTCTGTATGGCCTTCAGGAATCCCTCGAGGGCCGCGTCGCGGTTTCCCGCGAGATCCTCCGCCATGGCAAGGCTGTAGAGAAGCGGCCCGCTTTCGAGGTCCCCGGCGGCGGTACGGAAACGGGTGACCGCCTCCCCGTAGTTTTTTTCAATGAGGGCCAGGTATCCCATCGCTCTGTTGGCCCGGTACCCCGAGGGCTGTATCGCGATGGCGTTCGCGAGGGCGTTCCGGGCCTCGTCGAGGAAGTCCTGGTCTTCGGTGTTGAGATACTCCCTCAGGAGTATCTCGCCGTACGTGGTGTGCGCCAGGGATGACTCGCCGTTCGCGTCGATCGCCTTTTCCACGTACCGGCGCGCTTCGCGGAGCCTGTTCTCGCCGCTCTTGATCTCCGCCATCAGAAGGAGCGCGTCATAATGATAGGGGTCCACCCGGAGGATCGACTGGAGCCTCCGCTCCGCCCAGATGGTTTTACCCAGGCGGACGTACACGTATGCGGTTCCGAAGCGCGCGTCCATGTTCTGTTCCGACAGCTTCAGCGCGCGGTCGAAGGAGCGTATCGCATCGGTATGGCGGCCCATGGCGGTGAGGGTCTTGCCGAGGCCCACGTGCGCCTCGGCTGATTTCGGATCGATGGAAAGGGCCCTGGAGAAGAGATCGTAGGACTGCTCGTATGCCTCGACATGGAGATAGGCGGTCCCGAGTCCCAGGATGGCGTCGCGGTATTTCGGGTTTCCGTGGAGGGCGTTCCTGAAGGAGAAAACGGCCTTTTTGTATTCTTCCTTCCTGAGGTGTTCCCATCCCTCCTTGTTGTGGGCGATCGGATTTTTCTGCGCCGCGTTCCCGCTGAGCAGTGTTCCGGCCGCGACGAGGGCAACCGCGAGGGCGGCCAGGGCCGGTTTTCCGGGGGATTTCATCTCCGTTCATCCTGGCTGATGGGGTGGCGATAAGGGTCGGCGCCCATAACGGGATATCGCGTTCCCCAGTCGCTTTCATCAGCATATACGCCAGATCGACTCCGGCGTCAAGTGAAATATGTCTCATCATCACTACCTTCACCCGCAACGAGGCGGCAGATTTCATCCTTAACGCGGGGACGGGGGCTCGGTTTTTTTACCAGGCCTCCCGCTCAAACACTTGAAATAATTGCCCTGATTCCTGAAAATGGGCCCCGTCCGGGTTGCGGCCCGGCGCGGGGAGTGGTGAAGGAATGAAGATCGCTTCAGGGATATTCCAGGTGGGCGGATCGGGGCTGTCCGCACCGGCGGACGCCGCAGTGTACCTGATCGTTTCGGGGCAGGAAGCCGCCCTGGTCGATGCCGGCACGGGGGAGGGCACCCAGGAAATTCTTCACCACGTCAGGGATGCAGGTGTCGATCCCCGTTCGGTGAGATACCTTTTCATCACGCACTGCCACTATGATCATATCGGCGGCGCGGCGGCGATACGCGCCGCAACGGGCTGCTCCCTCGTGGCCCATGAGCTCGACGCCGCCTACATCGAATCGGGGGATCCCGAGGTTACCGCCGCCTCCTGGTACGGCGCCTGGATAGATCCCGTCATGGTGGACGTCAAGGTCGCGGGAACATCGGAGACGTTCACCGTGGGGGAAACCGCAGTGACACTCCATCACGCGCCGGGTCATTCCCCTGGATCCGTCGTCTATACCATGGTATCCGACGGCCTGACGGTGCTCTTCGGCCAGGATGTCCATGGCCCCCTGAACGCGACGCTTCATTCCGTTCGTGAGGACTATGTCCGCTCCCTCGAATTCCTGCTTTCCCTGGAGGCGGACATTCTCTGCGAGGGCCACTTCGGGGTCTATATCGGGAAGGAGAAGGTGAGGGATTTCATCGAATCCTTCCTGTAGGACATGGCGCGACGCGACCGAATGGCCGGAACAATCATACAGACACTGAAAACCCGGGCGAGGAATCCATGGGCGGCCCTGGCGCTCTCCCTCTGCGCCGCCGGACTGGGGCAGATGTATAACGGCTCCCTCGCGGCGGGAACGGCGTTCTGCCTCCTGCGGTCCCTGGCGGTCCTGTCGCTTCCCCTCTTCGTGGTTTTCCATGGACCGGCTTCCTCGATTGTCATATTTTTCATTATCATGGGCGCCGCGCTTATCGTGACCGCGGCGTCCCCTGCCGAGGCCTTCCTGAGGGCACGGCGCGTGAGGGAGCTTCCGGTGCGCCCCTATTCCTCGATTCCCTGGTACGGCCTCTTCGGCCTGGGGTGCGCGGTCCTCACCGCCGTATCGGCGCTGATCGTAACGTCCTTTTTCTCCATCGAACGCGTGGGGGGGGGGCGCAGGGGACCCCTCCTCGAAAACGGGGACCGTATCCTTGTCCTGACCTACCTTCCCGGGGGGCTTCGCCGGGGTGAGATGGCCTATCTGACGGACGGACCGGCGCGTGTCCTCGCCATGGAAGGCGACCGGGTGCGCTATGCGGACAACAGCCTGTATATCAACGGGAGGGCCCTTTCGATGGGGTACCTGCCCGATGGCGTGATTGCCCGTTTCTCCGGTGAGCGGGAAGATGTCATCTCCGAGGCCAGTGACGCGGGGAGCTACCCGATCCTGTTCAGAAAATCACCCGGGATCAACCCCGGGACGTTTCCCCCCGAGGTCCCCGCGGGGCACCTCCTGGCGGTCCTGGACGACCGCAGGGAGGGGAATTTCGCCAGGGTCGTTTCCGCCGGGGAGGTGCGCGGCAGGGTCGAGGGGGTGCTCTTCTCCGGGCGTGTGAGGAAGATCAGCATGGATGCCCGGGGAAACCTGGATGGGGTTCCGGCCCCGCGGGCACTGCCGTGAGGATATAACAAAGAGTGCCGCCCCGATCATTCGGGGCGTGAATGTTATGAATCAGGAGGCGCTTGTGGGTTCATGGAGGTTTATTCCCGGTGCATGGGGCGGTATCGCGCGCCTGGCCGTTACCGCCTTGCTTCTCCCGCTCCTCGGGGGCTGCGCGTCCAAGGGGAACCTTTCGTTTTTTCTCGACCGAGGGAGGACCGATTTCCGCTTCGCGCGGCTTGAGGGCGCGAATCTGAAAGGATTGGACCTTTCGGGAAAGGATTTCCGCAACGCTGACCTGCGCGGTATCGACGGCGCTGGAGCTGATTTCCGCAATGCGCGCCTCTACAGGGCGGACCTGCGCAAAGCGGCCCTCCGGCGCGCGCGCCTTGAGAACGCGGATATCTCAAGGGGCCGCCTCTACCGCGCTGACCTCACCGGGGCGGATCTCGCCGGGGCGCGGTTTAACGGCGCCGACTGCATTTTGGCGCGCATGGAAAAGGCGCGCTGCGTGAAGGCGGTGTTCGCCGGCGCTGACCTGAGCGGCGCCGATCTGACCGGCGCCGATTGCACCGGGGCAGATCTGCGCGGGGCGCTCCTTTTCGGAGCGGACCTTACCGGGGCGAAGCTCGAGGGCGCGAACCTTGCGCGCGCCAGGCTCTACTTCACCGGCCTGCGGGGCGTTGACCTGAGAAGCGTCAATATCGAAGGAGCAGATCTCAGGGACGCGAAGATGGCGAGGGCCGATCTGCGCGGCAAGCGACTCCGTGGCACCCTCCTCACGGGGGCCGATTGTACCGGCGCCCTTCTCGAGGGCGCGGACCTTGGGGGTATGAACCTGGCCGGGGTGGAGTTCGATTCCGCCGATCTCGGCGGCGCGGATCTCAGGGGGGCTGACCTGTCGACATCGAGCCTGAAAAGGGCCAGCCTGGGGGGGGCGAAGCTCGCCGGGGCGCGGATCGACCGCAAGTATTACCCCATGATCCTCACCCAGCACGTCGACGCCTCCCGCATCGTGTGGGTCCAGGGCGCGGGGGCCCTGCCTCCCCGCGGGGATGATCCCGAAGATAAGGCGGTATCGGAATGATGAACAGGAATACTACCCGCCGTATATGCCTGGTGTTGCTTGCTTCATGCGCGGTCCTCTGGGCCTGCCGCGGTGGCATGCCTGATCCCGGAAGCGATGCAGTGATCGCCGCCGACGGCGCGGTGATTCGATGCGAGGAGTTCCGCGGGGGGAGCCCTCGCGGCACGTTCACCGCCCGGGCACTGAAGGGACTCGACGATTCTGAAGAGGTTGAAGTCATTGACGCGGTTCCCCTCTCCGGGGGCGGGGGGCTCCTGGTCCTGACGCGTTCCCACGGGATCCACGAGATCACCCGGGAGGGCGGAGCCCGGAGAATCGACCGCGGCATTCCCCCCGAGGTGGTGTATCCCTTCAGCGACTCGCGTCGCACGAAGCCGGTGCGGTCCCACGCGATAGCGCGCGGAGGGATGAGGATCGCCGTCGTGGTGCCTTCGGCGCTCTATATCTCCGAGGACGGCGGGCGCGCCTTCAGGCGCCTTCCCCTCTCAGGAGTGAAACGCTCCACCGAGCTGTTGTCCGTCGCGCTTCATCCCCGGAAGGAGGGGCTCATCATCATCGGCACCGCGTCGAATGGTGTGTATTATTCAACGGACGGGGGGGCCACGGCGCGCCTCATAAAGAGGGGGGCCCCCGGCGAGCCCGTCAGGTCCCCCAATTTTCTCGAGGAAGCGCGGTCCCTCGCATTCGGAGAGGAGGGCGATACCTTCTTTGTCGGATTCGGCGGCGGCCATGGTCTCTACAGGGGGAGCCTCTCACGGCAATCCCTGGAAGCGATGAAGCCCGGCCTTCCCGTCACCTACCCCGACGGGGACCCCTACCGCGTCACCTCGGTGCGCTGTCACGGGGGAAACCTCTTCGTGGTGACGAACCGTGGCCGCCGGGTTATTGTCGCGGCTTCACCGAAAACCCCCGCGGCGATCGATCCCGCGCTCAGGAAAGCATTCCTGGAAAAGGAGGGGCTCCTGGCCCTGCGCTCCGGCGGCGAGCATCTCTCGTTTCCTCCCGAGCACCGCCCCCGGCGCGATTTCGAGCCCGACCGTCGCGCCCTGGGAAAGCGCGCCCTCTACATCAGCTATTCATTCACGCAGAAGGAGAATTACCCGAAGCTCATGAAGCTCCTTCGCAGCCTTGATTTCAACGCCGTGGTCATCAACCTGAAGGACGACTACGGTACGATACGGGTGCCCGTGTCCGACCCGCTCATCACCGCCGTGCCGGGATCGGTCAATCCCTACGTGAACGTCCTGGCCACCATCCGTCGCCTCAGGAAGGAGGGCATATACGTCATCGCCCGGCAGGTCTGCTTCCAGGACGAGAAGCTGTACTCCTACAGGGACGGTGCCTACGCGGTGAAGAACCTCGCGGGTGCGCCCTACCGCAAGGGCCCGGAGAAATGGGTGGACGCATTCAGCGAATTCGTATGGGACTACAATATCGCCGTGGCGAGAGAGTTCGAGAAGGCCGGCGTCGACGAGATACAGTTCGATTACATCCGTTTCCCCGATATACGGGGCGAGCGGGACGGGCGGCGGTTCGACCACCGGCGCGACCACCAGACCATGAGGGAGGCCCTGGCGTCATTTTTGAAGAAGGCGAGGGAGCGGATCGGGGTGCCCATCTCCGTCGACCTCTTCGGCTTCAACGCCATCTACCAGTGGGGGGAATGGATAGGGCAGGACGTAAGTGAGCTCTCCAGGTACGTCGACGTGATAAGCCCGATGTTCTATCCCTCGCACTATACGGGGGGGTACGCCGCCGGCTACGGAGACCGTCGCATCTATTACACCATCTACCTGAGCTGCAAGAGGGCGAAGGAACTGACCGCCGGCGTTCACCTCCGGCCGTATATCCAGGCATTTTACTACAGGGAGAACCAGGACAACTATGGTGTGGATTACATCGGCTGGGAGCTGGACGGATTAAAACGGGCGGGGTGCGAGGACTTTATCTTCTGGAACGATCTTTCCGAGTACACGATCCTGATACGGGGACTCCGAAAGTACCGAGGCGGGGAAGGACGCGCCCTCCCGCCGGATCTGAGGTCGAGCATACCAAGGAAGCTTCCTTTTTCCGACATGGTTGAGCGGTGAACCCTTCGGCGGGGATATTTGTTCTTGACGAAATGCCCCGTGCGATAAAATTCTGGATACATGGACAGGGCCCTTCGCCGTCCCGGTGACGCCGCCGGGGTGCGTGACCGGCCGATCTCACTTCCCGGGGGTACTGACATGATTCTCGTGACGGGCTGCAACAGCCTGCTGGGGCGCAGGCTTGTGAAGAGACTCATCGATGCCGGGGAAAAGGTGAGGTGCCTCGACCTTGAAAAGCCACGGGACCTGCCCGAATCCGCGGAATTTGTGCGCGGCGACCTCTGCGACGACAATGATCCTGGGATCCTCTGCGGGGACGTTGACGTCCTTTTCCATCTGTTTGACATCAAGAGCCCCGTCCATCACGGGAGGCGGTACATGAGGCGGGTCAACGTCAGGGGGACGAGGCGGCTTCTTGACGCCGCCGCCGCCGCGGGGGTCTCGAAATTCATCTTTCTTTCATCCTACGAGGTCTACGGGAAAACGGAGAAGACGCCCACGGCGGAGCACGCCGTGAAGAAAATGAAGCCCGCTACGGCGTACGGCAGGGACAAGCTCAGGGCCGAGCGGCTCTGCATGGAACGTCAGAAGGCGGGCCCCATGGGGGGGAAGGGGTTAAGGCCCGCGCCCCTAGTGGGCCCCGGGACGTGGTATACCATCACCCTCATCACCCTGCTCATGGCCCTCGGCGTGGAGGAGGCGAACCGCGTCTACGTCGCGGGACACGGTGAGAACCGGTTCCAGCTCCTCCATCCCGACGACGCGGCGGACGCCCTCATGCTGGCCTGCCGGTCCAGGGTAACGGCGGGGAAGGTGTACAACCTGGGATCGAACGACGTGCCGATGCAGATGGAACAGATGCTGGAGATAAAGGAGAAGGCGCGTCTCGACGCCGAGATCAGGCACCTTTCGACGTCGCGGGCGAGATGGCTCTCCTTCCTCCTCAGGCCCTTCAAGATCGATTACCTTAACAAGGGCCACGTGCTCTACCTTCTGAGCAACCTGATCCTCGACTGCCGCGCGGCCAAGACGGATCTCGGATGGGAGCCGAAGAAGGGAAACGTGGATATCCTGCTTGAAACGATACGGTGGTACAGGAGCGAGAAGCTGTAACGCGTTGCCGGGACCGTGACGCGGCGGGAGATGCCGCCGCCGGCCCGCCGGGACCCCCGTCCTTAAAGGCCGTCGCTGTCGAGGAGACCCGATCGTTCGAGTTCCTTTTCTTCCGCCTTCTTTGATTTCTCCGCGCGCTTCGCCGCCCGGCCCTCCCTGGTGAAGGTTTTTTTGAGGAACTCCCACAGCTTGACGAGAAGGAGCATGAAGAGCTGTCCCCTGCTTCCCGCGCCGCTGTCCATGGTTAACACCACCTGCGACTTTTTCATCTCGTCGATGGTGAGGCGGCGCTCGTCGAGCTTCATCTGCTTGAGCATTTGTTTTGCCTGGGACTTGGCGATTTTCATGGTGTTCTTGTCGTCCGTGAGGTCCCGCTTTTCGGTGAGGAGGTAGATCATTTCCGGGTTCTTGAGCATCCGCCTCTTGATTCGCGCGATGGTGGCGATCGCTTCCTGGAGGAGGGGGTTCTCCTCGTTGCCGTTTTTCATGAGCATCTGGACGTACTGGTGGAAAAACTGGAGCTGGCGAAAGAGCTTTCTCTTTTCCAGGAGGGTGAGATCCTTCAGGTCGATGATCGTGAACCGGTCCAGGGTGAAGCGAATGAACTCCAGCTGGTCCTCGCCGAGATGGTAGAGGAGCTCCGTGTTCAGGTCGCCGATCTCGATATACTTGGACGCGACATCGCGGAGGTCCCTGAACATCTTATCCGAGGAGTCGAGTATTTTCCTGAAGGCGACCTTCTCCGCCACCGAGATGGCTCCCTCCGTCGTCGCACCGTCACCGTCCTCCATCTTTTTCTTGATGACGTTCATGTCCATGGTGTCGGAATAGATGGGGACGCTTCCCCTCTTGAGGTGCCCCTCGATCTCGGTGAGTTCGGGCGTCGCCACATCATCGCCGATCTTTAAAATGTTGAGCCTGATGTCGCCGAGCTTGACCTTCAGCTCGTTTTTCTCGATTTTACTGATGCCGTCAGTCACCACGAGTATTTCCGACTTCGCCATCTCCTTGTCGTACCTGATGTCGCTTATCGCCTGGAGCACCGCCTCGTGAATATTGGTGCCTTTCCCCCCCGTCGTGGTGTAGAGTATCTCCTCGATGAGACGCGGGAAGTCCTGTAGTTTTTCCACCTTGATGAGGTCCCCGGGACGGGAATCGAAGGGGCGGTAGAAAATCTTCGCCCGGGTGTTGTATTTTTTCCTGAGGAACTCGGCGATGATGCATTTCGAGTAGAAGGTGCGGAGTTTCGCCTCCATTGATTTCGATCGGTCGAGGAGGATGAAGAATTTCTGCTCGTAGCGGTTCGCCTCCTTCCCCTTTTTTTCGCGGGAGGTGGAGATCGGCTTGAAGCTGTCCGCCTCGGTCTCGTAGTGCCGCTGCACCAGGAGCGTCTTGGTGAGGAGCTTCACGTCGAAAAGATCCTGGTCCTGGGCGAGTTCCCGGGGCAGGGCCTTCTTCAGGTCGATGATGGTGCGATAGGGCTCGATCTCCATCCTGTCGGAAACGGGGGCGATCTTCTCCAGGCGGTTCACCTGGATGCTTTCCTTCCGGTCGGGGCGCAGCTCGCGGTCCTCCCGGGATATCTCCTCCAGGGCGCGGAAGGCGTCGTCAAGGCGTTCGTCGGAGAAGATAACACGGGCGATTTCGAAGAGGACGAAGAACTGCGGGGGAAGGATCGTCCGGGAGTATTCGAAAAAACCAAGGGAGTCCCAGTATTCGAAGAAATCGACCTCTTCGGCGTCTTTCCTCCTGAAGGTGGCGGCTTCAGCCGTCATGGCGCGCCTCTCTCAGTAGAGATCACGGTAGTCCTGCATGATGCCGTTTTTCAGTTCCTGCACCTCTTCCACCGAGGGGGTGAGGTCCAGGATGTTCTTTTTCAGCGACTCTATGGTCAGCTTCTGGTCCTCGTCGATCCGCTTCGTGGGAAAGATTTTCTTCAGAAACTCGAAGACGCTCTGGAGGATCCCCTTCCGGGCCAGGATGGCCTCCTTCCGCTCGGGGCTCTGCCGGATCTCCTGGAATACCTGGCGGATATTCAGGAGCAGCTCGATCTGCTGGAAGGCGCCCGTGGCCTTGTACTGTGTGATGGTCTGGTTGAAGGTGTCGAGGTAGAGGTCGGTTTCCGACTTGTCTTTCGCCTTCACCGAGATGTAGCTGTTCAGGGTGCAGAGGCAGATGTACATCTCCTGGAGATCCTCCAGGGTGACCTGGAAGCGGTTGTTGATGAGGGCCGAGGCGCGCAGGAAATCGCCCACCTTCGCGATCTTGCGGGGTGAGAGGAAAAAGTTGTAGTCGCTTTTCCTCATCTCGCTCATGAACTTGTCGATCAGCACGTTCTTCATGAAGTAAATGAAATCGGGGGTCTCGATGCGGATGTTCCTGTTCCTGTTCTTGATGATGTCGTAGAGGTGGAGTATCTGGTTGAAGTAGATTTTCTGCTCCGGCTCCACGGGCTTGCCCCCGCTCATGGCGTAGGTGTGGTCGATGAGTAGCTGGTGGTAGACGTTCGTGTTTTCCGGGATGATCGACTTGTAGGTGAAACGGTCGAGAACCGCCTCGGTGACCTCGTTCATCCTCATGTAGTTCGCCGTGGCGATGGCGGTGTGGAGGGACGTGTCGATCTGCTCGGAGCCGTTGATGAACTTCCGCTCGTTCAATACCGTCAGGAGCGACCGGAGCACGACGTCGCTGGCGTCGAAAAACTCGTCAAGGAACACGAAGTTCGCCTCGATGATCGATCCCTTGATGTTGTGCCGTATCCGTCCCTTTTTGAACTCCTCGATGTTGTAGGGGCCGAAGTAGTTGTCCGGCGTCTGGTCCTTGCTCGCCTGGGATGAAAAGACCCGGGCGCCCTGGAAGGTATTGAAGATGTACTGCGCCAGGTAGGACTTCGCCATGCCCGTGCGGGAAAGGAGCAGCATGTGCTCCCCCGTCAGGATCGCGAAAATTGCCTGGCGGGTTATCTCGTTGCGGCCGATGACGTTTTCACCGATGCGGTTCATGTGCCAATTCAGGTTCGCCGCGATGGTGGGTATGTCAAGGTCGTCCGCCTTGATCGTGGCGAGGTCGCTCTTCCTGTCGGGAACTTTTTCCGCGCGCGCCTCGGCGGCGGGGGCCTCCGGGGCGGCGGGCGCGTGTATCAGGTTGAGGTAATCCCGGGCGCGCTCGAACTTCTGAAGGGATTCCCTGTCGAGTTCAAGATCGGGAAGCATCGATTGCGTCATGGCGCGGTAGCCGTCCTCGCCCAGGATCTTCTGCATGTCGTCCTGCTTTTTCATTCCTGCTCCCCCGGTTGGTTGTGTTCCGCCATCGGGAGGACGATCTTGAAGGAGGTGCCCTCGCCGGGCCTTGATTTCAGGCCGATGGTGCCTCCCAGGCTCTGCACGATCGCCGAGGTGATCATGAGGCCGAGTCCCGTTGCCTGCGTCCCCTTGGTGGTGAAAAACGGCTGGAATATCTTCTGCATGTTTTCTTCCGGGATGCCGATCCCGGAGTCCGATATGGTCATGATCGCGTAGGAATGGGTCCCCACGCTCGATGTTTCAACGGTTATGGCGATGGACCCCTTTTCTGGCATCGCCTCCTCGGCGTTTTCGATGAACTGTAGGAGGAGCTGCTGGACCTGGTTCTGGTTCGCCCGTATGGTGGCCGGGTCAGGGGAGGGGGTTATCTTCATCTCAAAGCCCTCGCTCCTGAGGCGTTTCACCATCAGCTCGACGGGATGGCTCGCCAGGACCTTGTTGAGGTCGATGAGCTCCCGGTTCTCTTCATCCGCGCTGGAAAGGCTCACCAGCTGTTCAGTGATGTTCTTGATCTTGTTCAGCTCCTGGTGGAGTGAATCGATGTAACCGTCCGCCGGACTGCCGTCCTCGACGTTCCTGTCTATGAAATTGAGGTCCATCACCATCCTGTTGATGCAGTTCCTCAGCTCCGACGCCACGCCCGAGGCCAGGATGCCGAGGGCGGAGAGTTTTTCCGATTCGTAGATCCTGCTGGTGATCGTCGCCTGTTCGGTATGGTCCTCGACCATGAAAATGATCTTCTCGATGGTGTCCTTCGCGTCAACGACGGGAACGACGGTGGCGTTGATGATGAGCTGGCGGCCGCTGGTGAAGGCGCGGTAGGGGATGTTGAAGGACCGCACCGTTTTTTTCTCCGCGCGGCACTGCTCGTTGAGGGCGCCCAGGCCGCTGTTCGTGAAGGCGGCCTCGTCCAGGATATTCATCCCCACCAGGGTGTCCGTGGGGCTGTGGCCCATGATCTGCTTGAGGGCGGGATTTTCCGAGAGGATGATCCCGGAGGGATCCATGACGAAGATGCCGATGGGGGCGTGGTTGATGATGTCCTCGTTGAAATCACGCAGCCCCCTGATCTCCTGGGACTGGGCGAGCTGCTCCTTGACCTTCGCCTCGAGCATGCGGCTGTATTCCTTCGATTTCTTCTCTGCCAGGTGCTTCTCGGTGATGTTCTTCATGATGCCGATGAGGCCGACGATCTCCCCCTCGGGAGACTTGATGGGCGAGAAACTCGCGGTGAAATAGACCGTCTTCCCCTCCTCGTTGAAGGACTTCATGATCTCGTTCTCGAAGGTCGTGCCCTTTTTGATCACCTCGTTGAACACGAAGGCGGCGCGCTCGTGCTCGATGGAGGGGATGTTTTTGAGGTAGTGGCCTCCCAGGTTGCGTCCCGCCCAGGAAGGATAGAAGACCTTCCACGCGGAGTTGATGTAGACGAAGTTGCCCTCTTTATCGATGACGAATATAATGTCCGACGTGGCCTCGAGGAGCGAATGGTAATCGATATGGATCCTCTGGAGTTTCCCCGATGTTATCCGGAGCTTCCCCTGGAGATCGGCGATGATCTTGATGAGTTCTTCTTTCGAGAGATCGTGAAGGTTGTTCTGTTCCATGGCGTTTCCGCTCAGACGGTATCTCCTCCGGTTGTTTTCGACGCGGACTTCATCTTCCTCTGGAGCTTGTTCGCGGAGATGAGGAACCAGACCTCGACGAAGAGGCTCAGTATCGTACCGAGGAGAAAGGAGGCGCCGAAATATAACTGGTTCAGGTTAAGGAGGAAGAGGCCCCCCAGTGCGATCGCGACCAGGAACACTATCTTGATCGGGAAGGACGCCAGCGTGATGGTGAACATCGCCATGATGTTGGAGGTGATGGCCTTCCGCGCGATGATGATCCATACGATCGAAAAGAACATGCTCAGGAGGGTGCCGAGGAAGTATCCGTTGAATTCCGGAATGCCCCGGTAGTTGAAGCAGTAGATCGTGATGCCGATGTTGAGAAGGATCGGAAGGGAAATCAGTATGACCGCTATGATAAATAATCGTTTCATGGGCGCCCTGTCGAAAGCGTTGAAGTAGTACGGCGGATGAAAGGGCGGGCGTCCCCCTCGGACGGCCCGCCCCGAAACGGCGCCGCCCGGAGGCGGCACCCTCCCCCGGCACGCATCACAGCATGGCAGAACGGCCGGGGGGTGTCAAGCCTATTTGAGCCCGGTCCCTGCTATCCGAGTTTGCCCATCAGCTCCTGGCTCACTTCCTTGACGCCGGGCTTGCCGTCAAGCCCGATGATCGCCGGAACGCCGTTGTTGTCTTTCGAAATCTTTTTGAAATACGCCACCGCGGCCAGGGTGCCTTTGCTCTCGTCGTAGTAGATGTCGTGCCTTTTATTGATGGCCGTTTCATCCTGGTCGTCCGAGCGGGCGGAAAGGGCGCCGCCGCACACACGGCACACCATCTGGCCGTCCTTCTCCGCGGGCTTGATGGCGTCGATGAAGATGTTGTTCGGGTGATTGTTGTCATTGGCGCAGAGCCGCCGGCCCATGATCCTGTTCTTGGAGGTCTCGCGGTCGAGAATGATTTCGATCACGTAGTCGAGCTTTATCCCCGCCTTGCGGAGCGCCTCGTCGAGGGCCTTCGCCTGTTCGTCGTTCCGGGGAAAACCGTCGAGGAGCCAGCCTTTTTTGCAGTCGTCTTTCTGGAGCCGGTCAAGGATCATCGGGATGGTGATGTCGTCGGGAACCAGGTCGCCCCGATCGATGTATTCCTTCGCTTTCTTCCCCAGCTCGGTGCCTCCCTTGATGTTTTCCCTGAAGATGACGCCCGATTCTATATGGGTGATGGCGTATTTCTGTTGAACCACTGCGCCCTGCGTGCCTTTTCCGCTTCCGTTGGGCCCGAATATAAGAACATTCATGCTCGCACCTCTCATCAGATTTTTTACAGGATGAAAATGCGCATAATAAATGTAAAGAAAGATTTTCCGGGGGGGCAATTAATTTGGACGCGGGCCGCCGCACGATCCTCCGGATGGGAATCGCGGCGGGAAGGCCCATTCTTCTTTACAAAAAATGTCTTTCATGCAATTAATCCCGGAACGCGCTCCCCCGCCCGGAGCCCCGAAGGGGCGATGCGCACCCCCGGCGAGGAGGGGATCGGGATTGTCTCCCGCCCCGCGGGAAAACGCGATCGCGCATATCATCAGAGGAGAGTTCCATGAAAGAGATCGACACGGGAAGGGACAAAAAAATCATTTACTGTTCCGGGCCCCTCTTTTCCCCGGGAGAGCGCGGCGAGATGCTGGCCATTTCCCGCTGCCTCGAAGAACATGGGTGGGATACCTTTCTTCCCCAGCGGGACGGCATCGAGGCCCTGGTGATGGGAATGGTGAATTCGCCCCTCAACGTCAATCTCTTCAATGTCCGCCGGGCCCTGGACAGGGCGATCTTCGCCCTGGACATCTACCAGCTGCTGGAGCGATGCGACGCCCTGGTCATGAACATGAACGGCAGGGTCCCCGACGAGGGAGCCCTGGTGGAGGCCGCCGTTGCCTGGACGGCGGGCAAACCCCTGGTCATCTACAAGGACGACGCGCGCACGGCCTTCAAGGGAATGGACAATTCGATGATCAGCGGGCTTGTCAGGGGCAGGCGGGTCACTTCGATCGAAGCCCTGCCGGGAGAGATCGAGAAGGCCATGGTGAAGATGGAGGGCGATGGCGACTGTCGCAGCGCCATTCCCGATGACGTGGCGCGAAACGTGAATCTCGGCCGGAGGATATGGGAACTGATGATGAGGAGGAGGGCTTCGAAGCGAAAGGGGGCCGGCCTTGCGGGAGAAATCGCGGCGCTCTGCCGATAAGGCATCTGCCGGCTGCGCTACGCGATGGTGATGATCTCGAGGTCCTCCGGGAAATGGACTTCCTTTCCCCTGTGCCCGAGATAGGACCTGTTTGCCTTCACCTGGTCCTCGAATGATGTTCCCCGCGGGAGGTAGACGTGGGTGAAATAGACCTCCCCCGGAAGGGATCCGCTCTCCGCGAGGCGTTTGATGTCTGGTCCCGCGAGGTGCAGGGGGTGGCCCGATTCCCCCGGGGTGCTCCATTCGACGATCGCGATGTCCGATTCCGAAAGAAGAAGGGTGAGGTTGTCGCACATCCCGGTATCTCCCGTCACGGCGAGACGCTTTCCCCCGACGCGGAAGAGCCATCCCGTGGCGTGCTCACCGTGGTGAAGTTTCACGGCCCGGGCGGTGAAGAAAGGCCCGGTGATGGAGTCCCCGTGGTTGGTCTCCATCAGGCGAAGCTCATAGGGGAGGGGGTGGTCGCCGAGGATGGGAAGGAGGCGGCCCTGCACGAAGTCCCCGAGCCCCGGGGGGCCGGCGATGGCGAGCGGGGCTTCACGGGGCCCCCCGGCTTTCCACATCTCCCCCCAGAGGAGATCGGCAAGGCCCGAGACATGGTCGACGTGGAAATGCGTGAGGACCACGCCGTCGATCCGGCATCGGGTGAAAAGGGGGTCGGTGATCCGGCTCAACTGGTGGTAGGAGCCCCCGCCGCAGTCGATCAGGGTAAGGAATTTGCCGTCGGAGAGGGCCGCGGCGGCGGGGTTGCGCGGCGTGGAGTGGCATGTGCCGGTCCCCAGGAAGGCGAGACGCGCTGTCATGTCTCGATATCCACCTGTTTCAAGCCGCCACGGCGCTTCCTGAAGTCATCGTCCAGTATACCGCGCTCGAGGAGGGACACGGAATGGCGGGTCGCCCCGAAGGTGACGCGCAGGTGGTTGAGCGCGCCGCGGTAATCAACGGGGGAACAGCTGAAAAGGTCAACGGCGGCGTAGCCGTGCTCCGGCCAGGTGTGGACGGCGAAATGCGATTCCGCGATGACGATTACCCCGCTGACCCCCTGGGGGCTGAAGCGGTGGAAGAAGGGCCTGATCATGCGGGCCCCGGAGAGGGTGGTGGCGTGGATCATCGCCTCTTCAACGAAGGCGATATCGTCGATCTTTGAGGTGTCGCAACCGAAGAGTTCGGCCAGGTAGTGATAACCGAGACCCTTTGTCATGGCGCCGGATACAGGAAACAGGGCAACGGGGGCGGCTCACGCCGTGCCGCCCCCACGGTCCCCGCGTTGTGGACAGTCACGATGTTCACTCCGAAGCCGCGCCCCCGGTTTCTTCCTTCGGCGCCTCTTCCACGGGAGTTTCAGGCGTGCCTTCCATCTCCGCGAGCTTCTTCGATGCCAGGTCGGAGAAGAGCCTCGGCGACGACGCGAGATCCTCGAGCTTTTTCTTCGCCTCCTCCTTCTGGGATTCCTTGGCGGCGGGGTTCGCGAGGACCGACATGGCCTCTTCGTAGATCTTCGCGTCTATGAGAAGGGTCTCGTCCGTGCTGTAGCCTCCCCTTACCCATTGACGGGTGATCCATTTTCCCCCGACATTGCCTACAAAGACCTGGATCCATTCTCCCTTCTCGTCCACGATGAAGCCGATGGCGCCCTTGGGAATGGTCGCGAAGACCCTGCTCGCGGGGTTGTTCCGGTCATGGCACTTCGTGTCCTCGACGAACACCACGGGCGCGTCGGCGAAATGCTTCAGCTGGGTGTACCCCGTTTTCCCGTCGGATAGGGTAACCTGGGCGATGTCCTCTCCCCGGGGCTGGACGATGACCGCGGCGGGATCGAACTCAACCCCCTCGGCCTTGGACAGGGTGGCCATCCACTTTTTCAGGGTCTGGTCTTCGTATACCGCGATGGCGTATTTCGCGTATTTCTTCACCATGTCCGGTTTTTTCTCCGGCTTCTTGCAGGCAAAGAGCAGGGAAGGAAGGATCGCAAGGATTATCGCTTTTTTCATTATCATAACTCCGGGATGATAGTGTCGTGCCAACAGCCTCACGCGCGCATCCTCACTTCGGTCTGGTGAAAGAAAAATCCGCGCGCCCCGGCCGGGACACATCGTCCGCAGTGGATCATCGCGGGCGAATACGTCGCTACTATACGATGGAGGGGCGCCTGTCAAGCACCATTTGTTGCCGGGCGCGAGGCAGAACACGCGTCGACTGTTCACTGCAGTGGTTGTCAGGGAGCGGTTTCGGCATGATGTGAAAAAAAATCAGGGAGCCGATCCGTTGCCGGCAATAAAAGGCTTGCATTTATCGGAGCGCCGTGCTACAAAGAGAGCGCGCACGATGTATGTTTCATGTGTCAGCCTGGTCGGGCTGAAAATCGCCAACAGATACGAGCCGCAGGATGCGCGCCGCCACGGGCGGCGGCCGGTGTATAATGAGCATCATCGATAACTATCGACGGATTCGCGATGATATTGACGTCCGTGCCCGGTCGTGCGGAAGGGACCCGGGCGATATTCGCATAATAGCCGTTAGTAAAAATTTCGGGGCCGGGATCGTCCAGGAGGCAATCGAAGGGGGTATACTCCTGTTCGGTGAGAACAGGGTCCAGGAGGCGAAGGGGAAGATCCCCCTCCTCCGGGGAGATTGCGCCTTCCACATGGTGGGGCACCTGCAGTCGAACAAGGCACGCGACGCGGTGGCGCTTTTCGAGGTGATCCACTCCATCGATTCGATCGGCACGGCGAAGAGGCTGAACGCCGAGGCGGAACGCGCGGGGAAGAGGCAGAAAATCCTGATCCAGGTAAATGCCTCGGGCGAGGAGAGCAAGAGCGGAGTTGATTCCCGGTCTGCCCTGGAGCTGGCGGAGGCCGTGACGGCCCTCGGGGGCATCGACCTCCGCGGCCTCATGACCATGGCGCCCTTCACCGATGACGAGGATGTTATACGGAGCTGTTTCGGGGAAACGCGGGAGCTCCTCGGGAGAATCAACGGTGCCCTTGGTCTCCAACTCGAAGAATTATCGATGGGGATGTCTTCGGATTACCGCGTCGCGGTGGAGGAGGGCGCCACGATGGTCAGGATAGGGACGGCAATTTTCGGGAGCAGGTAGGGAGCGGATGGATTCCGTGACAAAAAAAATCGGCTGCATCGGTACAGGCAACATGGGCGGCGCCATCCTCTCGAGGCTCGCGGCGCGCAGCGATCCGTCCCTCCTCTCTGCCTACGACAGTGACGACGCCAAATCCCTGCGTCTCTCCCGGGATCACGGGATACGGATGGCCGCCTCGGCGGAAGAGCTTGCCGCGGGGGCGGAAATGATAATCATGGCCGTGAAGCCGGATGCCGTGGAGAAGGCCCTGGCGTCGATAAAGGGGGGTCTCTCGACGGGGAAAACCGTCGTCTCAATAGCCGCCGGCGTTTCCATTTCGCGCATGGAAAAGGTGATCGGTGGGAAGGTGAAGATCATACGGGTAATGCCGAACACCCCGGTCATGGTGGGTGAGGGGATGTCGGTTCTCTCTCCCAACGACAATGTCGACGATGAGTCACTCCGCGAGGCGGAGAGGATTTTTTCCTTCCTGGGCAGGGTCCTTGTGCTCCCCGAGAGGCTTATGGACGCGGTGACCGGGCTCTCCGGGAGCGGTCCCGCGTACGTCTTCACCTTCATTGAGGCCCTGGCGGACGGCGGGGTGCGTCTCGGCATACCCCGGGACAAGGCCCTGGTCCTGGCCGCTCAGACGGTAATGGGATCGGCGAAGTACCTTCTCGAGAGCGGCGACGAGCCTTCGGCCCTGCGGGGAAGGGTGACCACGCCAGGAGGCACCACGATCGAGGGCCTCTACCTCCTTGAACGAAGCGGCTTCGCCGGCATCGTCATGGAAGCGGTTGAAAGGGCCGCGAAAAAATCACGTGAAATCGGAGACGCGTAATGTTTGACTGGCTGCCCCTCAGCAGATACCAGGCACGGCAGATCAAGGGCTACGGCGCCATTGCCCTGGCGGCCCTTGCCGCGCTGTTCATCCTGGGTAATGTCATCACCGCACTGGTGCGGGACAGGGTCGAGGTGCGGGAGGGGAGTTTCGTCATAAAGGAAGGTTTTCCCTTCTTCACCGACGCGAAGGAATATGTTGGTCTGGTCAAGCGCTATCCCTATGACCCCGGCGTAAGGCTCGCGACACACAGGATCTCAGCGGGCGAATCATTGTGGGACGTGGCGAACAGGGCCCGCATATCCATTGACACCATCGTGGCGGCGAACCCCTTCTTAAAGAACCTTGTGGCCGTTGAAGGGATGGAAATTGTCGTGCCGGGAAGCGACGGTGTCCTCTTCGCCATAAACGACATCTGGGACGTGCGGCGGATGAAGAAGATCCTTGGCTACAGGGGCAGGGTGAAGGGGAATTATCTTCCCACCCTTTTCAAGATCATATCCACGGACCAGGTCCGCCTCGTATTCATTCCAGGGGAGAAACCGGTACTGGTCAACAATTCCCTGGAGAAGCTCTACCGGCTGAAGAATATTTTCCAGTCCCCCGTGTCGGGACGCTTCACCTCGCTTTACGGCGACCGGGCCCACCCCTTCCTCGAGAGCGGGGGGACGCGCTACCACAACGGCGTCGATATACTCGCACCCTTCAACACGCCGATCCGGCCCGCCCGAGAGGGAATGGTCTTTTTCACAGGCTGGCGGGGAGGGTTCGGGAAGACCGTGATGGTCCAGCACCATGACGGATATTCGACCCTCTACGGGCACCTCAGCGAGATCCGCGTGAAGTGCGGGGACTGGGTTACCAGGAAGGACGTCATCGGTCTCCTGGGCTCCACGGGGTGGTCCACTGGACCCCATCTGCACTTCACGGTCATGAGGCACGGCCGGGACCTGAACCCCCTTCTCCTCATATGGTAGCTCGCCGCCGTCACCGACGGAATCCGGGGGGACGACCCCCGCGGCATGACTGCGCGTGAAACGATATGGGCCTGGCACTCCTCTCATCCATTCTCTACATTTTTTCTTTCCCCGTGACCTGTCACGAGTGGTCGTCCTGGCCCCTTGTCTTTGTTTCCCTGGTTCCAATGGTTCTGTCACTGGAGAGGGCGGCAACGGTCCCGGGACAGTTTTTCAGGGGCGCCGCATGGGGCGCCGTCACCGCCGCCGGTCTCGGGTACTGGCTTTTCTACGCCATGGTCTGGGAATACCAGGCCAGGGTATGGACCGCCCTCCTGGTGATGCTCCTCGGGGTCGTGGCGCCCCTTGCCGTAATCTACGGCCTCTTCGGCGTTTTCTTCAGCCTGATAAGAGAGCGGCGCATGGTGGCCTGCCTTCTCCTCTTCCCCTCGCTCTGGGTCCTCGCCGAGTATATCCGCGAAGCGGTTCCCCTCCTCGTGCCATGGGGCCTTCTCGGATACGCCGCGGGGCCCTGGAACGCCTATATCCAGATGGCGGACGTCACCGGCGTGTACGGTCTTTCTTTCATGGCCGCCCTGTGCAACGGGTGTGTCGCCTTCATCTGCGGCAGCCTGCGCCCCGCCGAGGTCATGAATGCCTTCCGCGGGGGTCTCGGGGGCGTGCGGGGCATACGGATTCCGGGAGCATATCGGGTCGTTATCTGTGTTCTGGCCGCCGCAATTATTCTTCCGCCGCTCTACGGCGCGGTGCGGCGTCACTCCCTGGCGGCACGCGTGGCGGGCGAAATGAACACCGGGAGGGGAATCCACGTAACCGCGGTGCAGCCGAATTTCACGCAGGAGGACCGGTGGAGGAGCGCCGGCCTTATCGACCGGATCAATGTCTGCATCGGCCTGGCGGGGCGTTGCGCCACGGAGACTGCCGGTATAAGCGGGCAGGAGAGTAATGCGGCGGGTGAGCGACGCGTTCTGGTGGTTTGGCCTGAAACCGTGCTAAACTCGCCGGCATTGATTGATCGAAGGCTTTTCGCCTACCTCAGGGAGCGGTTGCCCCGTGCGGGTCTCCTGGTGGCGGGGGGTGTCCGCCGCGGTGCCACGCAGCGCGGCGTGTATAATTCAGCGTACCTGATCTCGGGAAGCGGGGCCACGGCCTTTTACGACAAGAATATTCTTCTCCCCTACGCGGAAAGGGCGCCCTTCGGGGCCACCCTCGGGGAGTACTATAATGCTCCAACTGAGTTTCTCCCCGGGGGAACGGCCCCCGCGGTAGCAGGCGATATCGTTACCGCGGGGCTTTCGATCTGCTTCGAGGCGCTCTATCCCTCCCATGCCAGGCGGGCTGTTGGTGGCGGCGCCGGCGTCCTGATAAACATCTCCAACGACGGCTGGTTCGGAAAAACCTCCGAACCCCGGCTCCATCTTCGCCAGGCCGCTTTCCGGGCAGTGGAAAACCGGCGCTTCATGATCAGGGCGTCGAACAACGGTTTTTCCGCGGTCATATCGCCGTCGGGAGAGATCATTCGTCAGACGGGGCTCTTCGTTCCCGGGTGCCTTGCGGCGGAGATAGTGTCCCTTGCGGAACGTACATGGTACTCGATCCTCGGCGATTGGGTCGTCTATCTTTCCGCGGGGGGCGTTGCGCTGCTCCTGGGACTTGTTATCATGAGAAAGTGAGCGGATCCCGGGCCCCTGCAGGGGCGGAGTGCCGATTGTTATCGGCATCAATCACCCCGCATGGACAGAAAACTGGTAATTTCAATCAAATGTGTATATCCGGCATTTATAAAGAAGAGACAATGTTCTCAAATTACCGATTGTTATCGGTTGTTATCTCAAGGTTAAGTCGGAACTCCGATAGTTATCGGTGCACTGAAATTGATCAAATCTCGCTCGAATCATGACTGACGGCCGACCGGTCGGCCGGAAAAGCGCGCATCCTGCCGGATACCCGATGATTTCCAGCCGGGGATTATACCTGTTCCTTAAAAATGTAATTTACAGAATACGGGTAACTCGGATAATCACAACATGACACATATGGATGGGTTGCGGAAACCATGCCCCGGGAGGCATGGCGGGGGGGTAGCGCTTCACCCACGCGATACTGATCATGATGAACCAGGGCAGGAGAGGGAAAACGCTATTGAATGAACGGATGAGACGGACCTTCACGCTCTGTGCCGCGATATTTCTCGTGGCCTTCCTGGCGAAGCCGTCGATGCCCCAGGAGGACCGGAAGATCGAGCTTAACGCCCAGGGGATACTGGCCCGCGTGGACAAGATCATGGAGTACCCGAAGGGGCAGATCAGGGGAAACGTCCAGCATATCAGGCCAGACGGCAGCGCAACGAACCTCTCGTTCACGGGTTTCATCTCCGAGGAGGACTCCCTCTTTACCTTCAAGAGCCGCGACCGGGGGGACATGCTCAAGGTACTCTACAATCTCGGGGGGGAGGATATCTGGGTCTATAATATCCACGCCCTGAGGCTTTTCCACAAGCTGGGCATCGATAAATACGATGAGGTGCTGTCCACCAATTACACATTTATTGACCTCTCCAACGCGGATTTCCAGAGCAATTATACCGCGTCGATAGAAGGCGACGCCCTTATCAAGGGCATCGAGGCGTGGCGCCTGGTGCTCAAGCCCATATTGAAGGGCGGTGCGTACGGCATGCTGACGCTTTACGTGACAAAGGACAAGTTCATGCCGATCAGGATAGACTATCATGACCGCGACAAGGCTATATTCAAGTTCATGACCGTCGTCAGCATCAGGGAGAGGGAGGAACGCATCGTCCCCCTGAGGTACGACATGATGAACATCCGCCAGGGAACGGTTTCCATTCTCAGCTTCGGCGAGTTCGAGGAGAACATGACGTTCAAGAAGGACCTCTTCAGACCCGAGAAGCTGGGTGATTAGCTCATCAAGGGGCGGCGGCCCGGTGCCACAGTTTTTTATCACGTCATCGGACATACGGGGGAACAGGTGCGTTATCAGTGGGGACGATTTCCGTCACCTGGCAGCGGTGCGCCGCGCCAGGGAGGGGGATTCCCTTCTGCTTCGCGACGAGGGGGGCGTCCTCTACGAAGCCCGTATCGTCTCGGTGAGGAGCGATTCCCTCGAGGCGGAGATCACGGCGGTGCATCGGGGGTCGGCGCCTCCGATGGACATCACGCTCTGCATGGCCCTGCTCAAGGGAGGCAGTTTCGACGTCGCCCTGGAAAAAGCGGTTGAGGTGGGGGTGTCGCGGATCGTGCCGGTGGTGACGGAGCGGACGATACCGCGGCGTGCCGATGAAGCGGGACGGATGCGACGCTGGTCCCGCAAGGCCATGGAGGCGGCCAAGCAGTCCCTCCGGGAGCGCGTCCCTGACGTGGATCCGGTCATTTCTTTTGGCGAGGTGATAGAATCATTTCGCGACGGCGCGCGGATCATCGCCCATCCCGGCGCCGCGGGATCGATGAGGGAGTTTCTCCGCGCGGAGCGGGCCGTCAGGGCGGTCCTCCTCGTGGGGCCCGAGGGAGGCTTCTCTCCCGGGGAGATCCGCGCCGCCGAGGAGGCGGGATGGCGGCCTCTCACTTTCGGTTTCTCCCACCTGAGGGCTGAAACGGCGGCGCCGCTGCTCTGCGGGATCATTATCTACGAATGGGGTGCGTGATATCAAGGAACACGAGACACCGGCGGCTGACCGGCGGGTACTCGCCGCGGCGGACGCGAGCCTGAACCGCGCCCTCGAGGGATTGCGCGTGTGCGAGGATGTCATGCGGTTTTCCCTTGGGCGCGCCGATCTCTCGGTGCGCCTGAAGGAAGCGCGTCATCGCGCCGCCGGGGCGGCCCAAATCTTCCGGCGGGGCGCGCTCCTGGGCGCCCGGGACGTCGACGCCGACGCCCAGAAATTCGTTGACCTCGAGGGGGAAAAAAGGCGGGGTTCCCTGGGAGATATTTTCTCCGCCAACCTCCACCGCGCGATGGAGGCCATCCGGTCCCTCGAGGAGTTCACCAAGCTTCTTCATCCCGGTGATTCCGGCAACCCTTTCCAAGCCATTCGCTTCGAACTCTACCGCCTCGAGGGTGAAGCCTTTTCCGCCCTGGCGCGGAGCGACAGCGTGGCGCGCTTCAGCCGCTCCCTCTACGCGGTCCTCGATCCCTCCCGCCGCGGGGCCGGTGAGCCCCTGGAGGCGGCGGCCGCCATGGCCCGGGGAGGCGCCGCGATCATCGAGCTCGAGGCCCCGGGACTGACCGCCCACGATATCCTGCCCCTGGCCCGGGACCTCGCGGGGCTCTGCCGGCGGGAGGGGGTCCTCTTCATGTTTCACGGCCGTCCGGACGTCGCGATCATTGCCGGGGCCGGCGGTATCCGTCCCGGTCCCGGTGATCCCGGTCCCCGCGATATCCGGGCCATCGCGCCGCCGGGAACGGTTATCGGGGCGACCGCCTCGACTCCCGGCGATGCGGCGGGGGCCCTTGGCGAGGGCGCGGATTTCGTCTGCCTTGGCCCGGTCTTCGGCCCCGGGGGAGCCGGGGACTCCCTCGTCGCCCGTACCCGGGAGATCACGGGAGGCGCGATCGTGGCGATGGGTGGGATTACCCCGGAGAGCGCGGCGCTCGCCCTCCGGGCGGGCGCGGACACCGTGGCAGCGCGGAGCTTTCTTTTCGGCCGGGGGCCGATCGAGGATGCGTGCCGGGCCATGACGGAGGCCCTGCGCCGGGCGGACCAGCAGTGAAAAGGATGCGGCCATGAGCGTCGATGAGAGAAATGCCGCCCGGGAGGAGT